>JBFYMY010000158.1:0-7437 GCA_041304645.1 Thermoplasmatales archaeon | reverse complement strand
CTTATGCTCCTGGTCCTGTTCCTGGTCGGCCTTTCGATGATAATTACCACGGCAGCTAGCAATACGATGCTCCAGACCATAGCGGAGGAGGACAAGAGGGCAAGGGTGATGGGCTTCTATTCTATGGCCCTCCTTGGTGCGTTCCCGGTCGGCAGCCTTATCGCGGGGACCATGGCCGACCTCGTCGGGGTGAGAACGACCTTGGCGATAGGGGGCACTATCTCGATAATTGCGGCCCTGTTCTTCAGCTGGAGGCTGCCGTATCTGATGAAAGGGTACCGGTCAGGGAAAGGCAAAATATGACCGACGATGGTCATGTGCTTGAAGATGACAATGCGGTCATCATTCGAACGTCCGCTCGTACCTTCTCAAACCCTCGTCAATGGATATCTTCGGGACATATCCCAGCTCTCTTTTGGCCGCACCGATATCGAACCAGTGGGATGTGGATAGTTCCCTGACAAGGAACCTTGTGAGGACGGGTTCGCCCTTCATCCTAAGGAGCCAGTGAACGGTCTCCAGAACGCCTGCCCCCGTAAGAGCCGCCCATAAGGGGACCCTTCCTTTGACAGGGTGTATCCCATCAAGTTCAAGGAACCTGTCTATGAGGTCCCACGTTCCCATGGGCTCGCCATTGGTGATGAAGAAAGGCCTCCCGCACGCCTCATCGTTCTCCCTGAGGGCCTTGAATGCAAGGATGTGGGCACGGACCGCATTGTCAATGTAGACGGTGTCCACTTTTTTCGTCCTGTCACCTATGACCTTGAGCCTGCCCTTCCTTGCGGCATCCATGAGCCTTGGAACCAGCTGTTGGTCCCCAGGGCCCCATATGAGGTGAGGCCTGAGGGCGACCGTCCTCAAGTTCTCGGAACTGGACCTAAGGACCAATTTCTCCGCCTCTTGCTTGGTCCTGCTGTAATTGGAACCAGGGTCCTTGGGGTAGGGGACCGATTCATCGACCCCTTCCATGTCCTTTCCATCGAAGATGACGGAAGGGGAGCTGGTATGGACCAGGTACTTCACCCCGTTCCTCCTGCAGGCGGCAAGTATGTTCATGGTCCCCTGCACATTGACCCTGTGGAAATCCTCGTACTTTCCCCAGAACCCGACCCTTGCGGCTGTATGGAACACTACACCCATGTCCCTGAGCGCCGAGTTCACCTGTGATGCGTCCGTGACATCTCCCTGAACGGTCCGAACACCTATCCGTTCAAGGTCAGGATAGGTCCCCCTGGAGAAGCTGGTGACATCGAACCCTTCTTCCACCAGTCCCTTGATGAGAGCTTTGCCCAGGAAACCGCCGCCTCCCGTCACCAGTGCTTTGGTCCCTGCACCGTTGCTCATCTGACCCTCCTCCCGGCAAGGATGGACAGCTGGTCCCTGTTTATCTTCGCATTATGCCTGATGTCCATGGGGAAGGGCGAGTGGAAGATGATGTCCCTTATGTCCCTGGTGAGCTCGTTCTTGGAGCCAAGGGCGAGCAGTTCGGTTCGGATCCGCCCATGGTCCCCCTTCCCCACATCGGGCATGGGCTCTATGACGATGACAGGCCTCTTCTTCCCCTTAGGTCCTATTCCCACTAGAGCGCTCCGGTGAACTTTCGGATGCTTGTTGAATATCGCCTCGCATCGCACGGGATAGAGGGTCCCCTTCTCGGTGACGACCCGGTGGGCCACCCTCCCGCAGAACCAGAGGTTCCCCTCTCTATCGAGATACCCGGTGTCACCCATACGGTGCCAGATAGAACCATCCCCATCCCTGATCTTTGCCTTCCTCGTCTGTTCCTGGAGCTTATAGTACTCCTTCGTCACACTGGGGCCGTTGACGCATATCTCACCTATCTCGAAGGGAGAGAGCAGTTCAACCTCATCAAAGCTCATAATAGGTCCTTCTTTGACGGCAATTATCCTGATGCGGTTCCCTGGAAGGGGTTTGCCAACACAGGTCCCTGCCCCCTTTTCGGTCCTGGGTAAGGCGCTCTTCAATATCACCGTGCTCGAGATGTCGGTGACGGGAAGTGCCTCGGTCGCACCGTATGGTGTATGGACCTCAGCACCTTCGGGCAGGACCTCGCGGAGCCTCACCAGCAGGTCTGGCCTGATGGGAGCACCTGCCGTGACTATGGTCCTAACCCCCTTCAGTATGGTCCCGTTGTCCTTGCAGTACCTGGCAAGGTTCTCGAGCAGGGCCGGGGAGCCGTAGATCTGTGTGCAGTGCTGGTCCTTAACCGCCGCCACCAGCTTCACTGGGTCGGCCTTCCCAGGCTTTGTCGCGTCCATGTCAGGAACGACGCTTGTCATTCCCATGGCGGAATCGAAGAGCGAGAACAGCGGGAACGTGGCAAGGTCCGTCCCGTTCCGACCGTAGCCGAAATGGGACCTGAGGAACTCTATCTGGGCATCGAACATCGAATGTTCATAGACGACCCCTTTCGGGGGACCCGTGGACCCGCTGGTGAAGAATATCCCTACCATATCGTACGGTCCCATCTCGACAGGAGCGAAGGTGCTCTTGTCATCCGACCTTACATCGGTCAGACCTTTTCCGCCCCAGAACCATCTCCTGCCGACAGTGATATTGACCCTGACCTTTTTGAATGCGTTCCGGGACAGGAGCCTCAGGACATGGGCCATAGGGACGCCTATGAAGACCTCCGCATCCACGCTTCCCAAGGATGATACCAGCTTCTTCCTTCCCATCCCCGGGTCTATGAGGACCAGTACGGCCCCGAGCCTGATCAGGGCGAAGGTCAGTGCGAAGAACTCTATGGAGGGCCTGACCATCAGAATGGTCCGGGTGCCTTTGCCTATCCCGGCCTCTGACAGCCCCCTTGCATATCTGTTCGTCTCTTCCTCGAGTTCCTTGAAGGTGATGCTCCTGTAGAGTGCCTTGCCGTTCTTGTTCCAGCCGTACTGATGGACCACCGCTGTTTTACCCGGAATGTCTTTGGCATGACATTCCAGGACCTCGGAGAGGTTCTTCGTCCTGAACCTTTCGTCGAGGCTTCGTTCCATGACCATCACTTCCTTACTCGCTCCCATGCAGGAATTCCGTTGTTAGCTTCACAATGCTCTCCCTGGCATCTTCAAGGACATAATGCCCGGCATCGGGGAAGTTGACGAACCTGGCCTCCGGGAACCTCTCCTTCCATACCGCCCTTATCTCGAGGTCGAATATGAAGTCCTTTTCCCCCCAAAAAATGAGCATCGGCCTACCTTTTAGCTTGTGGAGGCCGTCATCCAGCTCCTTGAGCGTCGAGTAGCTCCTGTCCTTAGGCCCCAACGGTATGTCCTGGACGAACCTGAGCGTCGCAAGCCTGTTCCTCCAGCTGTTGTAAGGGGCTGTCAGCCCCTTTCTGATATCGGGGGCAAGCTTCTTCTCCACACCTATGTGGGAGGCTATGAAGGAGAATGCATTGAACCCGCGTATCATAAGTGTCGGCAGGATAGGGGTGTATTTGACGAAATAGAGGGAGAACGGGAGCCTCTTTCCCTCAGGCATTCTGAACGCTGCCGTGTTCATGAATACGAACCTGGAGAACCGTTCAGGGTGCCTGACCGCGACCGCGCTCCCTATGACACCGCCCCAATCATGGGCTATGAGGGTGACGTTCCCTTTCAGGCCAAGATGCTCCATTAGTGAGTCGAGATCGTCTATCCTGGACCTCAGTGAGAAATCATACTCCCCATCGGTGGGCCTGTCCGAGAGGCCGCATCCCATATGATCGGGGACTATCACCCGATGGTCCTTTGAGAGGGCCTTGACGAGCTCCCTGAAGTAGAAGGACCAAGTAGGGTTCCCGTGGACCATGAGGACAGGGTCCCCCTCCCCTTCGTCAAGGTAATGGTACTTAAGCCCCCTATGGGTCCACCACCGGTCCTTGAAGGGATAGTGCTCACGATATGGGGTGATATCGAAGGGTGCTGGGCGGTCCGAAATGTCCTTCTTCTGGTCCATCGGCTTCGGCGGCAATATGGATGGTGGATAGATTAAACTTCGGATTGACCGGGTAGGGAGGCCCAAGAACCCAATAAGCTGCCTATGAGCCTGAAAAGCCCCATTATACCTTACACATGTGCATCAGAGTTCCATAATTGTTCCAATATCCTTAAAATACCCCCTGCCCGTCCTTTCATCATGGAGAAGAAACCCGTTCCGAAGGCAATTCGGGCCCCACCACCTCAGGAGGACAGCATACGGATAATGGAGGTTTCGGAGGTCATATCCCTTTTCACAGGCAAGGGATTGGGGAAGGAAAGGTACAAGGTCACCGAAGAATGTGACATTGAGCTCTATGCGTGAACTGACACCTTTTGCCCTCCTTTCTGAATCGTGACCTCTCCATCAGTTCCTAACTGTCAAGGTAGTTCCCTATGATCCGTTTCTCCTCAATGGCCATGAGCGCGGATCTCTCGGTTTCTAGCCGCTCTATCTTTGAAGCCTCCTCTTCCATCGCCTTGGACCTTTTGGCCCGGATCGATTCCCCTGGTGCGTTCATGAGCGCCCTTCCCTGCGCTGAGACGGTACTGAAGGCCTTTGCAAGATGAGATGGGACATGTTCATGGTCGGATGATAGGTCCATGACATCCGCCTGGGGACCATTGATCGTTCGGTAGCCCTTGATGACCTTATCCTTCCTGCTGACGACCGCGTATAGTATGCCCAGGATGGAGACGATAAGAAGGACCAACAGAATGATGAGGACATAGACCAACAGCATATTGAGACCATCCGTTGCCCTGTTCGTTAGTTCCTTACTTTCCGTGTTGGCTGTATTGCCCTCCAGGTCCGTTACCTGAAAATGATAGCTGAACCGGCCGTCCCTGACCTTTGACCTGTTCTCGTAAACCCCGTTGCCCTTGTCTTGAAGATGGATCCTCTGCACGACCCTGTTGCCGTCCATCAAGACAACCGTCGCCTCTTTGATCCCCCTGTTGTCGCTCGCCTTGAGAAGGGAATGGAAGATCCCCTGCCTCACGGTCCGGACCATGATCGCCGTCTCTATGACTGGCGGGGTGGCATCCCTCACGGAGATGCTCCTATCTGAACCTGCTTTGTTTCCCATAGAATCTTCAGCATAGACCGTAATGCTCAAGACCATGGAGTCGGTGGGTATGAGGACCTTATATTGGTCCTCATTCCACTTCATGGTCTTCAACGTCAGAAACTCTGGTTCGGATAAGCAGTGGACCTGGAGGTCCGAGACCCCCCTGTTGTCGACCGCCCTGACCCGGAAGTTGTGTTCACGGCCTGTCTCAGGGATACCTTGCTCTATGAAGACCTGGGGGAATGTCACATCCTTCACGACCCTCGTGAAGGTCCTGAAGTTCCAGTTGTCCTGCTGGTCCTGCGCTCCAACCCTGTAATGGAGATAGTATGCATCTAGCGGTACCTTATCGATAATGACGCGGCCTGAAACAGTGGTGACATTGGTGGTTGGGGAGGAGTCGAACCACCATTCCACGAAGGAGCTGTGAAGGCCCCTGTCGTCGAAGATGGAAAGGTTCAGTTCATGTTGGCAGCCGGTCATTGGGTCCATGGCCGTGAGGTCGTATATGGTAGGCGGGACCCCGTCGAGCAGGTCCACTTTACCGGACAGGAGAGCGTTGTGTCCGCTGGTGTCCCACACTTCGAGTTCGAATTCGAATTCCAAAGGTTCTTCGTCTATCTTGAAGGTGAAAGTGAGCTTGTCACCGCTCCTTTGAGGTTCTCCGGCATAGCGCTCGGGTAGGCTACCTATCCTGATGTACAGACTGGCAAGGCCTATACCACCGTTGTCCCACGCCCTGAAGGAAAGTGAGTTCATCCTCCCTGAGTACAGTCTCTGACCTGGAATGAGCTCGACTTGCGGAGAGATCCCATCCTTTACAGGAACGACCGTCCCGTCCATGATGACCCTGTTCCCATCCGAGTCGCGTATGATGGGCCAGAAGGTCAGGGAGGTATAGTCAACGGGCACCAGGATCTCGAAACGTGCATAATGTCCGTTCCCGCCCTCCGCCGGATACGACCAGTTGAACCTCTCCTCAGGGCCTGATGTCTGGTAGACGGTGTCCTGGTCTGTCTGACAGTATCCTATCTGGACTCTAGAGAGACCTATGTTATCGAGAAGGTAATATTCCACCCTGAACATCTTGCCCGTCTCGGCCTCTGGGGAATGGATGACATCGATCATCTCCGGCGGAATGGTATCTTTGACCTTGTACTCGAAAGGTACAATGCATTGATTGCCCGAAAAGTCATTGAGGTCCAATGTGACCTTCAATCTCAGGGAGTCAGCGGGAACCTCGGCGAATATTCGGAACTCGTTGAATGGCCCCGGTTCGAGCTTGATCTGGATATCGTACCATTTGCCGTTGAGGGAGCTCATATGGTCCGCACGGGCTTTGGGGCGAGGGTCCACCAATTCCCTGTCGTCACAAACCTTGTAATCCATGATGAAGGTCGAGCCTGTCCTAGGCAGTCCCGTCGATAGTTCCTCGACCCAGGGCGGTGTGGTATCTGGGTCGATCACCGGGTCCTTCATGAGAGGGCCGTTGTCCCCGGGACCATGCGGCAGTTGAGTGTCCCCTATACCGTCACGGTCTATATCGGTACCATAATAGTCCGACCAGTAGTTCCCTGACACGAAGGGACCCCCCATTATGTTCTTTCCTGGGGTCTTCTCTATGCTCCATTCAAGGTTCTTTTTGTCGCCATTGATAAGGAGGCGAGTATTGATGAAGCAATTATCGATGACCTTCGTAAACGAGCAGTCGTTCATGACCAAAGCCTTGTTGGAGCCGTTGAAGGTGTTCGACGTGACCGATCCATAAAAATCGTTTTCAAGGGAGATCCCCGCGTAGAAGTATCGTTCCAGATCGTTCCCGTGGTATTCGTTATACTCACCTCCCACATCGGTATGGTAATAGATGGCAGTGTGGCAGTCTCGGACAAGATTGAACCTGATGGAATTCCAGGAGCAGGAATCACCTATGGTGATACCCTGGTTCGAGGCCCTATCCACAGTGTTGCCGTCTATGATGTTGTAAGCGCACCCGTCACCGTGCAATGAGAACAACCGTATGCCTCTTTCCGGACCTGTTACCTGGTTCCTTTTGACGACCAGTCCATTTACGCAGTAAAGGTCTATACCTATCTCGGAATTATCCACAACGTTCTCGTAGATAAGGTCCGAATCGCCAAATTCGTCCCTGATGCCTGCAAGTCCGTTCCAGATCTGGTTATGGCCAACCTCGACTTTGACCGTACAACCCAGAATTATCCCCATGGATGAAAAATTGTTCACGATCAGGTTCTTCTGGACCTTGGCGCCATCGGCGTCGATTTCGATCCCACGGCTCTGACATTCCGAGATGGAGTTACCGTAGATAGAGAGAGGGAGACCATTGCTATCGGAGAGGCTAATGCCTGTTATGGAGCAGACCAAACTATTGT
>JBFYMY010000157.1:0-21177 GCA_041304645.1 Thermoplasmatales archaeon | reverse complement strand
TGACCGATACCAAGGAGACCCTCATCCTTCACAACATAGGCAGGCTCTACAGCTTCCCCGGACCCGTGGGTGGCGAGGCCATGGAAACCCCTGTCATCATAGAGGATGCCGCCATCACCGCGTCGGGTCGGACCATCTCCAGGGTCGGACCGGAGAAGGATATCTGGAAGGATGCTGAACTGGCCCCTGACGCGCTCTGCATAGATTGCAAGGGCAGGGCCGTGGTGCCTGGTTTCGTCGATCCGCACACCCATGCTGTCTTCGGCGGTACAAGGGAGAACGAGCTAGCCATGAAGCTCAAAGGCGCTTCCTATATGGAGATCCTGGCAAGCGGTGGAGGCATACTCAGGACCGTGAGGGAGACAAGGGCACTGGGAGTCCCAGCCCTCATAAGGGAACTGGACCGCCACCTTGACATCATGATGGCACACGGGACCACCTGCGCAGAGGTGAAATCGGGATACGGTCTTACACCCGAGACCGAAATGGACCTGCTCAGAGCGGTCAGGGGCTCCTCCCACCCCGTCGAGAGGGTCGCTACCTTCATGGGGCCCCATGCGGTCCCGCCCGAGTACAAAGGCAGGAGCGAGAGGTTCCTGGACCTGATGATATCCATCCTCCCAGCCGTAAAGAGCGAGGGACTTGCCGATTTTGCGGACATCTTCTGCGAGAAGGGGGTGTTCTCTGCGGAGCAGTCCCGGAGGTTCCTTTCAGCTGCCAAGGCGGCAGGGCTCGGCACCAAGGTCCATTCCGATGAGATAGAGAACCTTGGAGGGACCATCGTCGGTGCCAACCTCGGGGCGGCCTCAGCGGACCATCTGCTCGTCTCGACGGCGAGCGACCTGGAAGCACTGAAGGCCTCAGGGACAGTACCGGTCCTGCTCCCTGCGACGATATTGTCCCTGTTCGAGGACAGGATACCCCCGGTCAGGGAGATGCTCTCCCTCGGCCTACCCATTGCCCTGGCAACGGACCTAAACCCCAACTGCATGTGCCATTCCATGCAGTTCGTCATGGCCCTTGCCTGCTACCGGCTCAGAATGACGCCGCATCAGGTCCTTGCCGCCTCCACCGTGAACGCGGCAAAGGCCGTTGGTCTGTCCCACAGGAAGGGGAGGCTCGCACCGGGGTACGATGCAGATATGGTCGTCCTCAAGGATGCTTCCTTCGACCATGTCGTCTATCAGATGGGGACCAACCATGTTGACAGGGTCATCATAGGGGGTAAGAGCATCATAGAGGGGGTGGGATACTGAGCCTGGACCTTGATGCTGTCCTCAACAGGAGGCATTCGGTCAGATCATATACCAATTTCCTGCCTTCGGACAGGGACGTGGAGAAGGTCCTGAAGGCTGCGGAGCTCGCACCTTCCGCCGGCGACCTCAAAGCAAGGAAGCTCTTCGTCATCAAGGCGGCGTCAAAACGCAAGGAGCTGTCGGAGGCCGCCTTTGACCAGGAGTTCGTCGCCCAAGCACCCTTCGTCATCATCTTCTGCGCAGACCAGGAGGCCGCAGCCTCTTACGGTGACCGGGGCAGGGACCTCTACTGCGTACAGGACGCCACCATTGCGGCGACCTATTCCATGCTGAAGGCCTCGGAACTGGGCCTTGGGACATGCTGGGTCGGTGCCTTCGACGAGGCAAAGGTCAGGGAGGCATGCGGCCTGAAGGAGTCCCTAAGACCCGTTGCCATGCTGACACTGGGCTACGAGGCGTGAAGGATGTGGACCTACTGCATAGCGTTCACGGAGGACCTGACGCGCTTTCTGATGGTCAGGTCCGGCAAGAGGGGGGGGTGGGAGATGCCTGGAGGCAGGATGGAACCGGGCGAAACGCCCCTTGCCTCGGCAAAGAGGGAGTTCATGGAGGAAACGGGTAGCATGATCCATACCAAAGATGATCTGTCCGTGAGGTTGGGCACTGGGCGGGTCTTCTTCGGTACCATAGGTCCAAAAATAGGCATCCGAAGGGAAGGAGAGATAACGGAAGTAGCCCTCTTCGAACGGCTCCCTGACGACCTGGCCTATCCTGAGGAAGAATACTTACCGCTCATAGAAAAAGGAAGGGAGTCGCTTAAAAGGAATGGGAATGGGATCATCTGATCATAGGTATGTCCCATCGGTCATGGACGGCCTGGGGGACCTGGACCTTGTCGGCCTTTGCCTTCTGCGTTATGTCCGAGAGCCTGACGCTCCCGTCCTCCATGCCCGTTATTATGCCTATGAGGTCAACTATCTCCTTGCGGTGGGGGTCCTCAAGGCTCCCGACGAAGACCGTCTTGTTCCTGCCGTCAACCTCGTCCATGACCGCTTCTATGAAAGGCTTGGTCTGGGCATCCTTGACGCCCATGGGCGTGACGAGATTGAGCATGAAGCCCTTTCCGGTCCTGGGGTCCCTCTTCATAAGTCCGCAGGTCACGAACTCGTTTGCGGCGTGCTTCGGATCACCAGTGTAGCTTCCGCCTATGAAGATGGTGCCCTCGTTGCCCTCCCTGAACACGCTTCTGAGGTCCGATACCGTCAGGCATCTCTTGGACTGGCCGAAGACGACATTGCCAAGGGAGATGACTATCCATGATATCAATGCGTCAAGGGAGGCCATCGTCTGGGCGAAGGGCTGGCTCCCGTTCATCTCCATGAACCTGTCCTGGTCTATGGTGACGAGGTTGAAACCGCGTTTGAGCATCTTGTTCCTGGAATGGTTCGCGACGGTCCTGGGCATGGGCTCCAGATTGGCGGAGGGTATTATGGCGAAGTTCAGAACGAAGGCGCCGAGCCCCTCTCCCATGGACGCAAGGACTGGCGCGGCTCCGCTGCCCGTCCCCTTGCCCAGGGTGGAGATTATGATCATGAGCGGATAACCGGTCATGTAGGGCTCAAGGTCCCGTCTTGCGTCCTCAGCCGACCTCTCGCCAAGTTCGGTTATGCCCATGGCGCCCTTTCCGCCGCAGAGCCTGCGCCCTATCAGGAACTTCACGTCTGCGCGCGTCCTCTGGAGGTCAGACTCGTCTGTTGTGACGAACAGAGTGTCCACGGGCCCGCTTAAGCCCGTGTGGACCAGTTCCATGGTCCTGCTCGAACCGCTGCCTACCCCCACGACAAGTAATCTACCCTCCCTGCCGCGGGGCCGTACGATTGGCCTCATGAAAAGCATTCCTCACTTGGACCGGTATATCATATGCTCCAGGTTCCCGTACCTCTCGTCTATGACGTGGAGGGCTTGGGTGTACATCGCCATCGCCCTGATGTACTCGGGCGTGTTCCTTGTGTTCTCCGCATAAACGTTCAACTGCTCAAGATAGAGCAGATCGCTCCTTGCTTTCTCGGTCAGGTCTTTCCCATCCATTCTGCTACCCCCTTTTTTCTTGTTCGCCCGGAAAGGTCAAGGACCGCTTTCCTGTTCCTGCATCTCTGCGGTCGTCCGCTACCGTCTGAGGGCGGGCATCCCTACCGCCCTAGGACCGTCACCCTTTCACTGCACCTCTTTGGACCTCGACAAGCCCGGCGTCCATGTCGGACCTTGCAAGGTCGAGATCACCCTTCCTGTCGGACTCGATCGTCCTCCTGAGCTCCCTGACACCTATGTCAAGGGCCTCCGACAGGAGCGCCTCGAGCGAATGCTTGAGGCCGTAATCGTGATGGAGCCTCATGGCCCTCCTCATGGTGTCCGCCGAGACAGGGACCGCTACCGTCCCGCCCGAAACGGTGGACCTGCCCCTTGAGAGGGCTTCCAGGGCCATCTGTAATACATCTGTCTTTGAGATGGCCAGCTCCTCCTGGAGCTTGTTGAGGAGCTCGACCTGCTCGCTTGAAAAGCGTGCGGATACGGTCTGAGGTTTTCCTGCCATCCTAGTTCACTCGTGCATCCCGAACCATTGTATTAAGGATGTAATACGTCATTACATTACCTCATATAAATAATTTCTTCAGACTCTTGTTCCTGGACGCTAAAAGGCTTGGAAAGTTTTTTCAATACAGGGTCCATGGCCTGGCCATGGAGCTGACCAGGGAGGAGGAGCTGGCCCTTGAAGGTGAGGAGGGCGAGGCCGCAGCCCTTGCCATGAAGGTCCTGGTCAATCTGGGCGACCTCGAAGGGGCCGATCGGATGCTTCCCATAGGGTCCGCCCATGTCTCCGGCGTCAGCTATCTCACGGGCGGGGAGGCCCTGCTGAAGCTCCTTGAGGAGTTCATACGGAAAGGGGCCAAGGCCAAGGTCCCGTCATCCCTGAACCCTGCCGGGATGGACCTTGCATTCTGGGAGAGGATGGGCATAGGCCCTTTCTTTGCCTCCAAGCAGTCAAGGATAATCGAGCTATTCTCGCAGATGGGGATAGATGCCACCTGCTCATGCATCCCCTACGAATTATCGGGAACGGTCCACCCCATCCGCCTGGGGGAGCATGTGGCATGGGGCGAGTCCAATGCCGTGATCTATGCCAACTCGGTCGTGGGGGCAAGGACCAACCGGGAGGGCGGGATATCATCACTTGCCTCGGCCATAACGGGTCTGACCCCGGAATACGGACTGCACCTCGACGGGGGACGGCTTCCCACCTTCGAGGTCGAGGTAAGGGGCAATCTCTCACATCTCCATTTCGACCTGCTAGGGGCTTACATAGGGAAGAACTGGAACTCCGTGATCGCCCATCTCTCCGGCATCAAAGGCAGACCGGACATCATAGACCTCAAGCACCTGGGCGCCTCCCTTGCCGCCAAGGGCGGGCATGCGATGTTCCATATGGAAGGGGTGACCCCTGAGCACAGGATGATGGAGAGGTCACGGAAGGAAGGCATCGTCCGCGAGAGGCTCGTCATAGGACCTTCGGAGCTCGAGGCAGCACAGGAGGACCTCTACCCTGCCCCACAAAAGGAGCCCGACATCTACGTCCTGGGCTGTCCTCAGTTCGGTCCTGCTGAGTTCGGGAGGCTCCATGGCGCCATCAAGGGACGGAAGCTCAAAGAGGGCAAGCGCATCATTGTTTTCACGTCGAAGGCGGTAAGGTCCATGCTCGGGTCCAGGGTCCTGAAGGATATCGAGGGGGCGGGGGTCGAGATATATGACGACACCTGCATGGTGGTGACGCCCTTGAGGGATATGGGCATAGGGCTCGTAGGTACCGATTCCGGCAAGGCGGCGCATTACATCCCCAAGATGTCGAAGGTCGAAACGGAGCTGCTCCCGATGGAACTGATGGTGGAGAGATGCACATGAGGGATGAGGATAGGCTACCATGTTCCGCAGTTGAGGTTGATGATACTGTCGGACCTATCGTTCTATTCACCCCCCTCAAAATTAATCTATTCAAAAGGGTATGGTCCTACCGGCAGGGGGTAGACAAATGCCGGAAAGCGTATACAAGGTGATAGAGCTAGTAGGTTCATCGCCGGTCTCCTGGGAGGCGGCCGTGAAGAACGCTGTCCAGATGGCCTCGAAGTCACTTCGGGACCTAAGGGTCTGCGAAGTGGTGAAACTGGACACCAAGATAGACAAAGGGAAGATAACGGCCTACCGGGCCAGGGTACAGCTCTCTTTCAAGTACGAGAACGATTGACCGAAACCGGAAGGTACACCCAAATTTTATTAACGAGATGGGTATGGCCAACCAGATAAGATGCGCATCGCATCCCTCATATACGACAGATGCCAGCCCAAGAAGTGCTCCAAGGAGTGCTACAACTTCTGCCCCCGCGTCAGGGCCGGGGACGAGATATTCTCCTGGGACCCCAAGAACAAGCCCGTCATAGACGAGGAGCTCTGCGTGGGGTGCGGCATATGCGTCCACAAATGCCCCTTCGATGCGTTACGCATAACGAACCTCCCCTCCGAGCTCGAAGATGACCTCATCCACCAGTTCGGTCCCAACGGCTTCAGGCTCTTCCGCATCCCGTACCCCCAAGAGGGCAGGGTCCTTGGTCTGCTGGGGTCGAACGGCATAGGGAAGTCCACCATACTCAACATACTCTCTGGAGGCCTCCTCCCCAATTTCGGCCTCGGCATGGACCCGGACCCGGATGGAAAGAACGTGGCGAAGCCATTCGGTTCAAGAAGGTTAGAGAAGGAAGATATGGACCTCCCCCCGCAGAACTGGCAGGACGTGATGCAGCGCTTCGCAGGGACGGGGCTCTACGAACATTTCAAGAGGATATCGGAGGGCCGGCTACGCTGCGCGCTGAAACCCCAGTACGTGGACTCCATACCGAAAGCCTTTAGCGGGACCGTTAGGGAGATGCTCACGAAGGTGAGTCCCGACGGCGTTGCCGAGGTCGCCAGGAAGTTCGAGATAGAACGGGTCCTTGACCGGACCCTTGACAAGCTCTCGGGCGGCGAGCTGCAGAGGGTCGCCCTCGCCGCGACCATACTTAAGGATGCGGACCTCTACTTCTTCGACGAACCCTCCTCGTACCTGGACATAAAACAGAGGCTCCGCACCTCACAGGTCATCAAGGAGCTGGGAGAGAGAAGACAGGTCCTTGTCGTGGAGCATGACCTGGCCATACTCGATTTCCTTGCCGATAACGCCTGCCTGATGTACGGCGAGGCGGGGTCCTATGGTGTCGTGATAAAGCCCAAGACCGTCAAGCATGCCATAAACACCTTCCTGGACGGTTTCATGAGGGAGGAGAACGTGAGGTTCAGGGACAAGCCCGTTGAGTTCTTGGACCACCCGCCCCGAACATCCTGGTCGGGAGGCGACCTACTGATATTCCCCTCCCTTGAGAAGAGGTTCCCCAGCTTCCACTTCAAGAGCAAGGCGGGTGTCATCCATATGGGCGAGGTGGTCGGATGCGTCGGCCCTAACGCAACGGGCAAGACCACCTTCGTGAAGATGCTCGCCGGAGAGGTCAAGCCCGACAAGGGCAGCGTCAAGGTGGACTTCAAGATCTCGTACAAGCCCCAGTACATAAAGCACGATTTCGACGGGACCGTTGAGGACTACTTTATCATGACCCTAAAGGAGCGCTACGCTGCCGGTTTCTTCAAGTCGGAGATAGAGGGGCCGCTCGACCTCACGCACCTCTACCCCAAGGAGATGTCGCGCCTCTCCGGCGGTGAACAGCAGAGGGTCGCCATAGCCATGTGCCTTGCACAGGAGGCCGACCTCTACATGCTCGATGAACCATCCGCCTACCTTGACGCCAACCAGAGGATGGAGGCTGCCAAGGTCATAAGGCGCGTAATAGAAAAGTCCGCACGCTCCGGCCTCATCGTTGACCATGATGTCTATTTCATAGACCTGGTATCCGACACGCTGATGGTCTTCTCCGGGGACCCTTCGGTGAACGGCAGCGCTGTCGGGCCTGTTGACCTCCGTGACGGAATGAACCTGTTCCTGAAGGACGTGGGCATAACCTTCAGAAGGGACATGGACACCAAGAGGCCAAGGATAAACAAGCTCGGGAGCAGGCTCGACACCGAACAGAAGTCCAGCGGAGAGTACTATTACTCAGGTTCATACCAGTAGGGCAGTGAACAGGTCGTTCGAAAGCCCCACAGAGGACCTTGGACCATCCGGATGTGAGAGGGCATCGGAGGCGGATGAGAGCGCCGCAAGGCACTGGATGGACCGCATGCATTCGACCGTGTCCACCTTCTCCGGGTATTCCAGGAGCTCATCCCTTCCGGTAAGGCCGACCCCCATATTGTAACCGCTCACCAGCTGGTTCCGTGCCTTCTCGTACCAGATGGAACCCACCACGGCGGCGGCGAAGGTGTACCTGAAGGCCGCCTCCTTATGGCCGATCCTCAGCCATACCGGTAGGTCGGTGAGCATGGCGCGGTGCCCCTTCTTTGCCATATTGTAATCAAGGAAGACCGTCTCCAGCTCCTGGGCCGGTACGCCAAGGGAGAGAGAGGTCCTCCTCAGGAGAGAGGTGGCGCACAGGAACCGGACCTTCATGAAGGAGTTGAGGACCAGAGCGAGGTCCTTCAGCCCGGTGATCCTGTCATCGGTCCTGCCCTGCGACCGAAGGAGAGCGAGATCGAACCTCTTGAAGATGAACTGCCCCTCCCCCGTCATCTCCATCCGGTCCAGCCGTGCATCCAGACCGGACATCACTGCCGGTGTTCCGCTGAGGGCCTTGAGCCCCATGGCCAGTGACCTGAGCCTCTCCGTATCCCTGAGCAGGTGCCATCGGAGCATGGAGAGCAGCTCCAGGCCTTCGCCGCGCACGGCTCTTCCCTTCTTCCTCACGACCTTGAGCTTCCTCTGACCGGATGGACTGGCCGGTTCGGGGTCACCGAGCATCTTCGTCAACCCCTTCCTCACTCCGGCCTGACATGATGAATAGCGCCCGACCAGGGATCCGACCTGTTCCATGCCCATCTTACCGGACATGAACAGACCGGCCAGGTCAGAACGGTCCCTGTCCCCACGGATGGAGGATGCCTCCTCGGGCGTGAAGAGGACCCTCCCATGGAGCTCTCCGAGAGAGAGGCCAAGCCTGAAGGCAGCGCTGAGCGATGGCGATTGGTCGGAGCCCGCAAGCCCCATCATGAACTGTTTGGCCCTATCGCCCTCAAGGCCCAGGAACCTCAATGTCAGGTCGTTCACATCCGACAGGAACGGGCTCATGGCCGGACCTGTCCCGTGCGGGAACCGGACCACCCTCATCCATGGTCTTTGCTCATCTCCACGGGACCAGTAGGATGTCCCCAGAAGCTCCGGGACCGACCTAAGTTTTTTGGAGCTCAGCCTTGAAAGGATGAATGTGGACCTGAGGTCGGCCTCGGGCCGGGTGAGGTATTCGAGCACGGTCCTGTGCTCCCCGTCATCTATCCTCAGGAGGACCCTGTTCCCCTCTTCCAGGACGAACCCAGGGACCCCGCCGTCCTGGGGAGCCTCCGCTCCCGACTGCGGGAGCTGGCCCATGGGTTGGTAGACCAGTCTGTACCCGTCCTTCCCCTCCAGCGAAAGCCTGTCAAGGAGGCATCTCAGCTGATCGGAGACCATTCCCCTAAGGGCCTCATGGCCCGGCTGGGACCAGACAGAGGCCTCCCCATCCGGGACCCAGATATGGAATTGCTCCTGGCCCTTCGATACGAGGAAATGGGACCCTCCGAACCTCGGATAGATGCTGGCCACGGATGTGAGGTCGGTTCCGCCGGCGGAAAGTCCAAGCTGCCTAGCAGCTTCCCTGGCCCTTTCCGATAGGGCATTCCCGTCGCCATGGACCTCACCGGTTTCCCTGACCAAACATGCACCCCGGGGACTGACCCTGGACAGGTCCAGAGCATAGGCTGGACCGCTGGGCAATCCGTAAGGCCTCTATTAAGCCCTTCCCTTCCCGCAATGATAATAAGCTCGGACCCTTTGGACCGGACATGGAGGACCTTCTGAGAGCGGTCTCTGAGAACAGGACATCGGTCGATGATGCACTTAGGGAGCTCGAACGGAGGCTCTACTGCGAGCTCGACCACAATATAGATGCTGGCAGGGAGGCTAGGACAGGTGTCCCCGAGGTCATCATAGCCGACGGCAAGACCCAGGGACAGCTGCTTGAAATATCCTCCGAGTTCCTGAGGAGGACCCGAAGGGCGGTGGTCTCGAGGCTCGGGCGGTCCGCATGCGATGAGCTGTTGCGTTCCCTCGAAGTGGCCTTCCCTGACGTTGGCCACGGATACGATGAAAGGGCCGGTTTCCTGACGTTGAGGATGCCCGATCTCATCATGCCTCCAGAAGGTGGGAGGGTCGGACTGCTGAGCGCAGGGACCTCCGACATACCTGTCACCATAGAGGCGGAGCTCACTGCCAGGGAGATGGGGTGCACCACGCTGGCCTTCCACGATGTCGGAGTGGCCGGTGTCCACAGGCTGATAGGACCCCTGAAAAAGCTCAGGGAGTGGGGGGCGGACGTCATCATAGTCTCGGCCGGAAGGGAGGGGGCCCTGCCCACCCTTGTCTCAGGATTGGTCAAGGTCCCGGTCATAGGACTGCCTGTCTCGACAGGTTACGGTCTTCACGGCAAGGGGGAGACCGCCCTCTTCGCCATGCTCCAGAGCTGTTCGCCGCTCGCCGTGGTCAATATAGATGCCGGGTTCGTTGCCGGAGCCGTGGCCGGCAAGATAGCGAACACAGCCCGATTGAAGACGCTGCCATAGGTGTCATTTAAGTAGATGTTCCCCATTACTAAAAAAAAATCCCTTTCTGGAGGTATTGCGTATGGACCCGGATGAGGTACCCCACGAACTGGCCAGGGAACTCTCCGACGGCGAGAAACGGCTCAGGTCCATCTACGAGAAGAGGGATGGCCTGAACGAGCAGGCCAAGGTCGTAAGGGAGCTCAGGGACGACCTGCACAGCAAGCGCAAGGCCATCTTGGAGCAGTTGAGGGTCACCAGAGAAAAGAGGTCTGGGCTCATAGAGGAGATGAAGGCCGCCCGCGCAAGAAGGGACCTGTACACAGAACGCGCAAGGGCCCTTCTTGGTTTCAAAAGGAAGAAAGAGGGGGCGGTCAAGGACCCTTACGAGGACAGAGTGGTCCTGGAGAAGGACCTAAGCGAGCTCGAGCACCGTTACCAGACCATGCCCCTCTCGATGGGCAAGGAGAGGGAGATAGTCTCCAAGATCGAAGAGAAGAGGAAGAAGCTGAGCGAGGTAAAGGACTTAAACGATGTGTTCCAGACCCACAGGACGGAGATGCTCTCGAAGGAGGAGGAGATAGAGGAGCTGAGAAGGCTCTCCGACGAGGAGCACAAGAAGGTCAGGGAGCTCATGGAGAAGCTTGATGCCCTCCAGCAGGAGATAGATTCGGTCTCACCCTCCCTGGACCACTTGAGGCATGAGGCGGACAAGAAGCACCAGGAGTACCTGGAGCTGAGAGAGCAGGCGGATTCATACCATCAGAAGTCCCAGGAGCTCCGGGAGAAGGTCGTACAGCTGAGGGGTGAGAGGGACAAACTTAGAAGGGACGCAAGGGCCTTGATGGACGAACAGAACAGGGTGGTAAGTGAGGCCCTGGATAACGGGGAGAAGCTGGAAGATGCGGCGGACAAGGCCGTGGAAATGCTCCTTAAGAAAGGGAAGGTGTCCCTCTGAGGAGGCCTTTGGACAGTGGGAAAGAGGCGAAAAAAAGTGGTGAATATCCGTTAAAAACGAGAAAGGTATAAATAATAGCAAGGTGCAAATAATAAGGTTAGGGACACGCGGTCCAGAGGCCGGCGGTCCATGACCTGTCACAGGAAAGGAGTTGGGTGCAAGATGGGAATAAGGTTCGGACCTGCGGGTATTCCACTGTCCTGCAAGGGCAGGACATTGAAGGACGGCATAGAGGACATCCATGCCCTCCAGCTTGACGCTATGGAGGTACAGCTCCTCAGGCCCCAGAGGGAGGTCCAGGAGGACCTTGACCTGATAAGGGAGCTAGGAGAGGAGCTGGATGTCAGATTGACCGTCCATGCTCCCTATTACATGGACCTCCTTGGTGACAAGCTCTACAGGGAGCGGTCCTTCGAGAACATCATCTGGTCAGGGAAGATAGCCAAGAAGCTCGGGAGCGACATGGTCGTGACCCATATAGGGATGTACCATAATCTCTCCCGCACCAAGGCCCTTGAGCAGGCCGTCGCAGAGGTCAGGTCCATAAGGGACCGGCTCAAGAAGGAGAAGCTCGATGTGATGCTCGGCCTCGAGACCTCCGGCCGACAGAAGGTCTTCGGGACCGTCGATGAGGTCCTATCCATAGTGAAAAGGGTCCAGAGAACGGTGCCTGTTCTGAACATCCCCAACATCCATGCAAGGACCAAGGGTGACCTCCTTGACAAGCAGAGGTTCGAGGAGCTGTTCGAGAAGGTGCATGCCGTCACCAAGTCCGACGAATACTACATCCACTTCTCAGGGGTCGAGCATTCGGACGGGGACAAGATAATGAACACACCGGTGAAGAAGGGGGACCTCAGGTTCGACCCGCTGGCGGAGATGATGCTGGACAAGGAGGACAGCGACTTCACTGTCATCTCGGAGTCTCCTCTCCTCGAGCATGATGCGGTCTATATGAAGCTCATTATGGACCGGATAGTCCAGAGACGCTCACAGAAGGAGGAGCGGCAGAAGGGCAAACCCCTGGACGGTTGAGCACCGTCCATAAAAAGCATTAAGATACCATAGGTCAATGACCTTACTGGTCTTAGACGGACATCACAGGAGAACGGGTGAGATAAATGGCTTCCAGCAAGGGATCGAACAGGGTCCTGATGTACGTAGGGATAGCGGTGCTGGTGGCGGTGGTGATCGGTGGGATCATATTCATTCCCAAGGTGATAGGTTTCGTCCAGGACAATCTTATGAGGAAACCGACAGGTAATGATAACCAGACGGACGATGATGATGACGGCCTGAACAGTCCGCCCGTAGCCGAACTCAGCTGCAACAAGAGCGTTTACAAGGTGGGGGATTTCGTCTACCTTGACGGCAACAGTTCCTACGACCCCGACGCCCCCAAGGACCAATCGAACAGGGGCATATACTCATACCTCTGGGACTTCGGGGACGGCTCGGCCCCCGAATCCACCGTCAACGGGTCCATCGTTCAGACATATTCAGAGCCTGGGACCTTCACCATCACTATGACCGTCTACGATGAGGATGCTATGAGCGATACCGACAACTTCACGGTCAATGTGGTCCCCCAGGACGAGGTCATTTCGACCTCATCCTCGATCCTCCTCGCCGATCCGCTCATAGGCCTCCTTCCCAATTCCACGAACATAAACTGGACCATCAAAGAGGATGCAAAGGAGATGACGCTCACCATAACCCTGACCGGGGCAAATATCAGGGAGACGCAGTCCTCCAGGCTCGAGCTCATACTTTTCGACCCTTACGAGAGATTGGTCAAGAACCAGACGGTGAGCGTCGTACTGGCCCAGCAGATCGTCTGGGACTTCTTCGAAGAGGACATCTCCGTCTCTGGCGAGTACGACCTGAGGATCCGGTGTCTAGGGGGAATGGCGATGGTGTCCGTCCAGGGCATGGTCGCTTACCTTTGATCCCATTATCCATGTCATGTTCTGAAACGTCCCTGCACAGGTGAGGCCGCAAATGGTTTCCAAGTGGGTCGTAAACCTCATCGTGGCCTCCCTCCTTGCCTTCAGCATCTACATGGGCTTCGGGATGATTCTCCCGCTCCTGCCCCTTTACGTCAAAGAGCTAAGCGGCGGCGGCCTTGCCGTCGGGGCCCTGATGGCATCGTTCATGCTCACCAGGGCGTTCCTTGCGACGCCCTTCGGCAGGCTCTCCGACCGTATCGGTCGGAAGAAGGTGATAGTCACCGGGATGTTCCTCTATGCCTTCCTTGCGTTCCTGTTCACGGTCCCTGACCAGTGGTGGGGCCTGTTCATAGTGAGGATCCTCCAGGGAACGGCCTCAGCGATGGTATGGCCGGCCGGGGAGGCCCTTGTTGTCGATTCCGCACCCGAGGAGAAAAGGGGGCGGGCCATATCCATCTACATGATATTCACCAATGCCGGCGTGGTCGCCGGCCCGCTCCTGGGGGGAGCCGTCCTCTACTATACCCAGGAGGTGCACCACCTTGACCTTCTGGCTTCCTACAGGGTCCCGTTCTATTTCACCAGCGCCATCTCCCTTGCCGGGGCCTTCATGGGGCTCTTTTTCCTCAAGAACGTGCTCCCCCAGGGCAGCGTAAAGGAGCGCCGGTCAGGCGAGAAAGAAGCCATGGCAACCATAAAGGGCAGGCTAAGGAGGTCGCTGGACGTTCTCTATGTCAATTCCTTCATAGAGGGCTTCTCCTTCTCCATGGTGGGGGTGGTCATGGTCTTCTTCATGACCGTCCATTTCGGCCTCATGGCAAGGGACTTCTCGATCCTTGTCGGAGCGGCCCAGGCCCTTGGCCTTGGGATGATCTTCCTGACAGGGATGGTGGCCGACAGGTACGGAAGGAAACCGGTGATGGTCTCCGGAAGCCTCTTCTCCGCTCTTTTCACGCTCGTCCTCTCCGCAACGCCTCTCTTGCTTTGGGGCAAGATCATCGCTCTCGGGTCCTACACGCTAAGGGAGATGGGCATACAGTCCGCGGCTCCCGCCATGAGGGCCCTTCAGGCCGACCTTGTCCCACAGAAGGTCCGGGGTCGGCTCATAGGGACCCTCCACCAGTTCAACAACCTGGGGGGGGTCGTTGGACCGGTCCTTGGCGGGTTCTTCTGGGACCTGCTGGACGGCAGGGTGATGATGTTCTGGGGCCACGAGCTCCCGGCCGATACCTTCCCTTTCATTCTGTCGGCCGTACTACTGGCCCTTGCGGCCGTGATGGTCTTTTTGCTCGTCCACGAACCGACGCGAGGGGAGAGGCTCAAGGAAAACGCCTAAATATACGCTCGTGCTACAAAGCGGCATGGCGATGGACCTCTTCGTTCTGCTATACGAGGTGATGGCAGGGGCCATTTTCCTCCTTCTACTGGTCCTTCTCGTGCTGGTCCCATCCAAGAAGAGGGTCAGGGAAGGCAGGGCCGGCAGCACCATGAGGTCCCCTCTGGTCCCCATCCTGATAATCTCGTCACTTACGATATCCGTTCTGATGCTCCCTCTGGCCGTTCTGCTGGTCAAGGATGCCCTGATACTGGTGGTATCCAGTCTGTTCATCGTTCCCGCATCCGTCATCACCTACTGGGATTACAGGACGACAAGAAGGCTCTTCGAAGAGGTCAGGTCTGGGACACCGGTAGGCCCATCAGCATCCAATGCCCATGAAGCGGACGAGCTCCCGCTCGATGTCGCCCCCACCATTGCCTCGCCCCCACCTGCCACATCGGCCGCATCTCGTGCGGACCATATGACGGTTGAGTGCCCCAGGTGTAAGGGGAGGATAGAGGTCCATCCCCGCCAGGCGACCCTGACCTGCCCTTACTGCGGACTGACAGGCTCCATCTGAGAACCCTTCAGTTAAGCGGGGTCTTGCACGACGGGCAGAGGAACCAGCCTGAACTGACAGGTGCCCCGCATTTCGGGCAGCGGCCCTCCGGTCCTTTCGTGGGTAGCGCTTTCTGCGGGGATGACGGCCCCAGAGCCCTTTCCTGTCCTAATGGAAGAGAACCCTGCCCCCCTTCTGTCGCCTCCCTCCCCCCTCTTCCCCTCAAGAACAGAAGAGCGACCACAATGAGGACTATGAGGACCAACACGATGGCAATGATGGCAAAAATCACCCATCCGCTCCCACCGTTCCCGCCGCCGGGCGGTACGGGTCCCTCTTCTTTAGGCGCTTCCAAGGTGATGTTGAGGAACCTCGGGTTCGAGCTGTCAGCATCCTTCGTGAGCCTCATGGAAATGGACCTGTACCCCTCCTGAAGATAGGTGTGGCTCACCGATCTGCCAGTGGCCCTTGAACCGTCGCCCAGCTCCCAGGTGTACTCCCAGCCGGGATACATTACCGTATCGAACTCACCTGCAGAGAGCTCTATGGTGAGACCCTGGACGCCGGGCGTAACAGGGTCCTCGTCATCTATCCCATATGTCAAGGAAGGGGTCTGTGGGACCCATATGTCCGTCTTGAAGAGCCTGACCGTGATCTGAACGCTGGCAGCGGCCCCTGCCTTGTCCTTGACCTGTATGACGATGTAGATGGTCCGTTCCATGAGCAGTGCGCCTGCGTCCCGCCATATATCGTCCTGGGACGGTTCGAACCATAGCTCGCCCGTCGCAGTGTCCATGTCCCAGTCCACGCCCTTGACCGGATCATAGAAGGGCAGCTGGGAGATGACCGAACCGTACTGCGTTCCGAGGTCGTCCACGATATTGACGGAATAGACCAAAGCATCGCCCGGGTCCATGTCCCTGCCGACAGACTGGATGCGCAATCTGTCCCCTTGGTCCACCTCTATGGTCGTATCCGGGACCGAGAGCTCCGGCGGGTCGTTCACGTTCTTCACGGTGAACAATACCTCCAGCTCCGCTTCGTCGGGGCCGTCGGTCACATCGAAGGTCATCCGGGAGCTCTTCCTTATCGCATCGTTGTTGGTGGGCCTTATGGTGACCTGACCGGTGTCGGCATCGATCGCTGGGTCCACGTCCCAGTTGTCGGACCTTGAGGGTATGAGACCGTAAACGAGCTGGCCCCTGTCAGATTCGGGATCGGTATCGACGGCATTGAGGACTATGGTATAGGTGGCATCCTCGTTCAGGTCATACTGGCCCTTGAGGTCCACCTTGTACTTCTGGGGAAGGACCTCTGTCACCGTGAAGGTCCTCGTCCCCGCGGTGACGGATATGAACGTAGGCGGGTCATTGACGCTCTCGACGGTAACTGGAACGTTGCGCTCGATGGAGGAATGGTCATCGTACGCCCTCAGCCTGATGACCGCATCCCCGTGGGCATCTGGAAGCGGTTCTAGATAGAGCAGCCAGCCCTCGGAGGGGTCACGGCTGATGTTCAGTTCCACTGGCCCTACCGTTGTATCTGTGACCCATTTGCTTGTCAAGGGGTCCCAGACGCTGAAGCCCCTGAAATCGTTCTCGGGGTCATCGAACGGGCCGTTTCCTGTCCTCTTCTCCAGATGGAGGGAGTACCTTCCGCCGTCCTCGGTCAGGGGGTCCATGTCCTCGAAATCGTTGTTGAGCAGAACCGGTCTGTCGTCGAAGACGAACAGCGTATCGTTCATCCATCGGTCCCTGGAGCTGAGAGCGACCCTGAGGGACCATTCCTGCATCCGGTCTGTCCCATTGACCTTCACGGAATGATGGACGGGGTATGACCCCAGCTCTTCCCCCTGGAGCCTGATCTGATAGGTCTTCCCGTCGCTGAACTTCGTATCGGATGGGTCCTTGTCCTTACCGATGAGCGAAAACGTCGTCCAGACGTCCTTCTTGGGTCCCACGAAGAGGTCGAGCTGCCCAGGGGGATCGTCGTCGGGGTCTTGGTAGGTGACCTCGAAGGTGAAGGTGTCCCTGATGTCTCCCTGTGTCGGAAAGTTGGGATTCGAGGATGAGACCGATAGCGAGGTTATGACCGGCCTTCTGTTGAACTGCTCCTCTCTGATATGGTAGTCTATTGTGATATTGGTCACCGTTGACCAGTCCTGGTCCAGGAAGGCGATTATGGTGCTGCCCGAGATCAGGACCTTGGCTGGTTCCACATATAATCCTAGATAGACCGACCGGTCGGGAGAGCTTGTGTGGGTATTGTTCATGGTCAGACTGACGGACTGAGCTGCATTGGATACGAAACCTCCGCCGGACAGGTAGAACGAAAAGGTCCAGAAAAATCCCTCCCACCCATCATCGGACGTCCCGAACGAGCCGTCAGCACCAGGGTTCTGCATCAGTACGTAAACATATACCCACGTATCGTAGAGGACCTCTCCTATTCGCCCGCCCAATCCCATGGTCCTGTTGATGGTAAAGGACTGGTTCCAGATCTTTGACGTATCGGTCCCCTTGAACTTGTACCAGTCCACATGGTCCGTATGTGATGTTATCGTTGATTCCCCTGAAGGAGCGTTCTCCATGGCGGTCTCGCGTATGTTCGCCCCCTCGTCGGAGGATATCCTCTCGGATGTATCCACCATGAGCTCGTAGCGAACACTGTAAGTGCCCCTCGCCGGAGCGCCAGTTTTAATGTAATAGTCCAGATTGATGCCGATATAGTACCATCCCACTTCGGTCAGTCCGTTCGCGAACCCGTCAAGGTCCTCTAGACCGGTGGATGCCACCGGGCTCGTGCAGTTGTAGTACCAGCCGCTGCGGTGCGATGTACCATCTGTATCGTCCATGTCATCGTAGAAGAAAACATCCCCGCCAAGGTAGGTGAGCCCCTGCCAGGGGTCATAATAGAGGACCGTTATTCCGAGGGTGTCCCCGTAATCGCTCTCAAGGGTCGGGGGTGTTCCCTCTATGACCTTGTATTCGTAAAGGCCCTCGGTCCCGCCCGTACCGTTCGAATAGGAAAGAAGATGGAGCTTTATCCAGTGGAGGCCGTTTGGCGAGTTTGGCAAGGGCTCTACATCAACCAGTCTCAGCTTGTACCAGTCCCTAAGGTCCGATTGTCCCTCCGGGGCGTATGTGAGCGTCCCTGCGACGACCTCCATGGGCACCTCCACCAAGGACCCGTTTGCGCAATCGGAGTAACCCTTCTCGTTCTCAAGGTCAGAGGCCCTTGTCATGGTGGGGACTATTTCAGAACTTGACATCTGAGATGAGAGGCCCGCACCTGGACTTTCGATATGTTCCATTCCGGACGCATCGAACCCTTGTGATAGAACGACCCCCTCGATGGATGGCCGCCCCCCTGACCACGTCAGGTCAGAGCGTATCAGATCCATGGGTCCGTCCTGATCCTGACCTTCAGCGGGAGCTTGGACCTTTTCCAATAGATGTCCCGGACGGCCTTCTTCTTTGACGACCGGAGCTTGGTCCGCAACGGTCACACCGTGGACCGTTCCGACCGCTGCCGGGGCAAGCAGGACGAGCAACATCATTACGATGGCTGTGACGCCCGTTCTTTCCATCTTGTTTCCTCCGATGGAAGGTGGATGGAACTCTATTATCTTAAAATATGGCCTCTTAAACGTCCTTAAAACGGTCATGACGCAATAAGGACCTTGGAACGCCCTCAAGAGCCCCGGACCGCCATTTTTTCTGACATCAAGGGGAGATTATCTGGGCCACATTTATATAATATGAACAAATCAACCGATGATGGTCCGTCCGGAGGGGGCTTCAAGCCCTGGACCGGTCGTTCCGTTCCCGTAGCATCCGCTGCGGGGTCTGAAAAAGGAGTAGGTCGAGATGAACATATATGTCGGAAATCTGTCCTATGACGCCTCTGAGGATGATATCAGGAAGGCGTTCGAGGAGTACGGGGCTGTGGAAAGTGTGAAGATCGTCTTCGATAGGTTCACCCACAGGTCCAAGGGGTTCGGGTTCGTGGAGATGTCGAACGATGACGAGGCAAAGGTCGCCATAGAGGCCCTCAATGACAAGGATCACCTGGGAAGGAAGCTCCGCGTCAACGAGGCAAGGCCCAGGCCCGAGGGAGGAAGGGGCCCCCGCGGCGATTATTGAAGGTAAGCGAGCTCGCACCGATAGGATGCCGGGAATGTTACCCGGCCGAATTCTTTTTAGTACTTTAGCTCGGGCTCTGAAGAAAATGTCATTTTGACAGATATCGAGCCGTTTGCTTTCACTTTCCACGACATAGACCAATATTGAGAGGGTGGTCCTTCATTTCACCGTTATCTCGCGCTCTATGATGAACGGACCGACATAATCGCAGTCCTTGCAGTGGTAGATAGCCCCACCGTACATCCCGCCCTCTATGTAGAGGTCATTGCCCTCACAGTGGGGGCAGGTCCTTGCCACTATCCGGTCCCTGCGGACGAGTCCGCCCTTGAGCTCTTCCTTGAGCTTCAAGACCTCATCGGGGTCCATTACCGTTTCGGCACTGGACGAACCTGCCCTTCCAGCCCCAGCTGTCGATCGAAGGGGCACTTGACTGTCATCTTCCGCCCACTTATCCCGGGACCTGCCAAGGACGAGCTTGGCAAGTTCGAAATGGAGCTTCTTTAGGTCACCCGGGTCTCCGGAAAGCTCAATGGTCCCGCCCTCTGTCTCCAAGAGCAGGACCCTCCGTGACCTGCCAGTTGCCAGAAAGACGAACAAACAGAGCGAGATGGCGCCTATTGCGATGATGGGCGAGAACAGTAGAGAATGGACCGCCACGGCAACGAAGGTGCCTATGAGGAGTATTAGGGCTATGATGATCGTGAACGCCCAGAAAGGCATCCTCCTTCTACTGTCCAGACTGGCCGACCTACAACTTGCCTCCTTTCCACCTATGGTCAACCTCCGGCCATCTATGCCCACCTTGACATTGGAGCCGTCAAAGAACAGGTCGAACTCCTTCTTCATCATGGTCCCTCCAGGATATTGAGCACGTTCGGATGGTCAGGGTAGGACCTGGACCCCGCACCCCTCCCGACGACCTTGGCCCCATCCGCATCTGGGGCCAGGGGGTCCACCCATTCCTCCACCAACGATAGGACCACTGCCATGCCCGTAGGGGTCGCCAGCTCACCATCCACCGGCCCTGGCAGTGCAGGAACCCCTCTGAGGAGGTGCCTTACGGCAGGGACGGGTACATCGAACGTCCCATGGTCCGTGGTGACCATGCCCGAACCCAGGGACACAGGGGTCGCCCTGACCCAGTCCCCGTCCAGTTCCAGGAGATCGAACAGGATGCTTGTTCCGATGATATCGACAAGGGTGTCCGGTGTTCCGGTCTCATGGAGGTGGAGCATGGAGATGTCCCCGACGCTATGGACGGCCATCTCTGCCTCAAGGAGCCTCTTGAGCATCGAGCGCGCCCTCCTCGAGATGCGGTCGTTGGCAGGAACGGCCCTAAGCCCTTCCTCGAGGAGGAGGGTCATCCTCTTACCCGTGACGATGCCCTTCCCGACCGGCTCCCATGATGTCCGGACCACTATGGCAGGGCCTCCTGCCCTGTCGACGGTACTCGCCTCGACCTTCGCTGGGGCCATGACCGACCCGGCTCTGACAAGGGGCCCTATATGGTCCTTCCCGGGATACCTGGACATAGCCATTTGGAGGAGGGCTCCCAGCATCATATCGCCGGAGACGCCGCTTGATAGGTCCAGGGTGACGTTCATCGCTCCTTCCCCTTCTTGGACCATCGCTTTCTGCCCCTGTGCTGGGCCGGGGCCTCAACCTTCTTCGTCTCTTTGCCCTTGTTCCAGCTTATGAGCTTCAGACCTATGAAGAACACGACGACCACAGCTACGCCGATCCCAAGGACAAGGAGCGGTGAGACCCCTCCGCCATTATCATCGGAAGCCACATACCTGTACTTGGAACATGGAAGCTGGAAGAAGGACGGATTTTCCGAGGAGCCGCAATGCATCACCACTATTGTGTCCAGGTCGTCGGCTCTGGCCAGGGTGACCCTGATCTTGCCGCCGCGCTTCCCGTCGAACCTGCCCAGTTCGAACGCATCTATGGGCAGAGCGCCCTTGACCTTCACGAAGCTCGAGTTCGCATCGAAGACTATTGTGGTCGTCATCCTCTTGTCATAGACGTTGTCCCTCTGATAGTCCAGCTCGATTATGAGCTGGAGCTTAGCCTTGTTACTGCTGGCGTTGAGGGGTGTTGCACAGAAGAGCATGAGCTGATATTCTGCCGGGACGCTCGCATTGGGCTCGAACTGCAGGAAGTTGGAGC
>JBFYMY010000156.1:0-3708 GCA_041304645.1 Thermoplasmatales archaeon | reverse complement strand
TCACCGGCGGCAAGGATGCAGCTGTACCCGTTGTTCTTGAGCCTGTATGCTATACGGGCAATGGCGGTGGTCTTGCCGGTACCGTTCACGCCGACGAACATTATGACAGCAGGCTTCTCCGCTCTCTTTATGTAGTCGTCGAAATCGATGGTCCTCACCGATAGGACCTTCCTTATTGCGGACCTGAGCGAATCGGCAATGGCAGTGTCCAGATCCGTGCTCCTTTTGACCTTCACACCCGTGAGCTCATCCATCATGTAGCTCTTTATCCTCTCGACGACCGGCTGGGCCACGTCGGATTCCAGGAGGGCCAGTTCGAGCTCATAGAGCACCTCCTCGAGCTTCCCTTCCGAGATCCTCTTCCCGAAGAAGCCTCCGGAGTCCTCCAGCAGTGAACCCTCACCCTTCAGAGCGGCCTCGCCCGCAAGACCTGATCCGTCCATGGAGGTCCTAAGCGAGATGTCCCCGTCCCCTTCTCCCGACTTCGGCCCAATGTCATGGTCGACATCCTTGTCCTTCCTGGAGAAGAGCTTCTTCAAGAACTTGCTCTCCTTCTTCTTCGGAGCTTCCTCTATCTTGGAAGGTTTGGGAGCAGCTCCACCCTCTTCGAGGTCCTCCTTGGCCTTCTTCTTGAATATATTGAGCTTCTCTTTCAGGGCATTGAACATCCGTCTCACCGGTTCTAGAACGTTCCTTCCGGGCCGTCGCCCTGTTGTTTCTGCATACCGTAAAGTTCCTGGGTCCTTGCAGCTAGCTCCTCGTACCTGCCCAAGAGGTCCTGCATGGCCTTCTCCATGGACTGGAGCGTCTGATGCAGACTTCCCATCGAGGAAGTGAGCTTCTTGACAGCCTCCTCGTTGGATGTGGTTATCATCAAGCCAGCCCCATGGTCCAGGATGCAGGAGCCGCCGGCGTCTATGTTGGCCTTCATGAGGACAGAGGCGCCCAGGGGGACCAGGACGCTCCTTTCGTTCCTGCTCGTCAGATCGTTCAGTACATCTATGGACCTCTGATGGTCCATGATGACGGCCTGTACGGACTGGGCCTGAGCGCGGAGGTTCTCCATCTGCCCCTTGAGGTGTTCCAGCTGGGCCATTCCGAGCTCCAGCTCCTGGCCGCTGTCCATATCATCTGTCATTTGAAGCGCTCCTTTGGTCCGGGACCTGTGCATTTCCCGGGCCGGGGAGCTATGGAAGGAGGGGGCCGTAATTAAACTGTTCGCTGGAACGTATTGTCGAGCGGACAATGGGTACCGGGTGATGGCCGTAAGCCTCCTTCTGTTACCCCCGCCTTCTTAGGGGACGGGGCTGGCGACATTGACCTATGCGCCCTACCTTCCGATCCCAAGACAGGTCGTATCGGACATTTGGGCTTGCTCCCCGGAGGGTTGGCCGTTTCATCCGGTCCGCATCGACGTCAGGGCCTGGCCCATCATCCCGTTGGATGCGGCGGTGTCGTTTCTGCTCCATTGCCGGTGCTCTCGCACCCCCCTTGGAAGGGGCTCCAGTGTCTTGAGGAGGGAGGACTTTCCTCAGCGGCCGTCAAGGGCCACCGTCGGTCGCCCACCATCTCCCGGCAGGGCGACGCACGCATTATTTGTTATTTAAATGTTCAGACCCGGCATGATCTCGGCCAACCTTCGAGAACGCAGTACTGGGTAGGACCATTACAAAGATGTCCGTCAATTGAGCAGGAAGTCGTCCTTCTCGAACAATCTCTCGATATCAAGGTTCTCCTCAAGGTAGTTGACTATCCTCTTCAGATGCTCTTTTTCGATGCTTCCCCTTATATCTATCCTGATATCGTGAGTGAACCTTGAATGGGACCGGGCGACCGTGACGAAGACCTCTGCATCCTTGCTCTCCCCCTCGATGACCCTGGCATTAGCGGAATCTATCTTCTGACCCTTAAGGCGCAGTTCGCCTATATCGTTCAGGACCTTCTTCAGATCGTATTCCAGTTCCGGATGTTCGTAAACGAGCTCATCGTTGAGCTTGAGCTCGGCCAGGTTCTTGAACTTCGCCTTCGATAGGGCCCTCAGGACCTTCTCGGTGACCGAGAATACCTCGAAGTCCGAATCTTTTGGGTGGATACCTAGGACTGACATGAACGCTTCGATGAGGTTCTCGTCCTTGTCAAGGTCGTTTGCGATAAGGTCTATGTAAATGGACAGGTCCCCGACCTCCGTGGAGGAGCGGTGTTTCTTCTTGATCCTCATCTCATGAAGGGTCGTGGGATACTCCGTTGATGGGAAGATGCCCGGGTAGAGGCCGTCTATCCTTGCGGAATGCCTATCGGAGCCACCGGATACGGACCTGATATCACGGTCCACACCATATGGTTTGGTAACTGACATGAGGCCCTTGAGGGTGACATGTTCTCTTATAATCTACCCTACCCTTGATAGGAGCAACTACTTGAGATAGCAGTTTCTATAGCGGCAGACCGCAGGGTCCGAGCATTGCCAAGATATCAGTTCTCAATTCGTTCAACATAGAAGGGATGATATGCACCTTCTTAAACCAGATCGTTGTATCACTTCTGCTGGAAGGGATATATTTATATGAGAACGGGACCGATAACTATACCGTGAAAAGAGAGACAGTATGCAGCTTGAAAGGAAAAATATTTCTGGTTGGAAATCCCTACCATTTTTTATGAGGCAGCACAATAATGAATGGGAATATATTAGAGAGCATCTATATGAAATAATGGAAAAAGATGAATTTAATGGTGATTCACTTGATAAATATAGAATTTAGAGAAAAAATATCGATAATCACGATCCTATTAGTATTATTATTAATACCTGGATGTACATCAAAGGATATTAAAAAGTTAGATATCACTCCTGAAGAATACCTGCATGGAAATTTGACTCTATCTTTAGAACCTAATAAATACTTCTATAATGAAACAGAATGGATGGTATTTACAATCAGTGTAAAAAATATAGATAGACATATCATTTCAGTTCAACCTCCTGTAATAGGTAAAAATATAATTATTTATTTAATTAACGAAATAGAGGGAAAAAGGGTCTTTATTCCTCATGTAAAAAATTATGATATGGGACCTATAGAAAATAATTTATTACAACCAGATTATAATATATATTCTTATGAATACTCTATAAAAAATTATATTTTTTCTCACACTAATGATACTTATTATTATAAGAACATTAATAATTATTCTGGTTGGGAATGCACCTTGCAAGCGGAATATAAACCAACTATTGGATTTATGGAAGGATATCCCTATAATAAGGCATGGGATGACGGGTTATTATTATCAAATAAAACAATATTCATTATTGGTAATAAGAGTTGATTTTTCCAAAAAAGGCCAGTCAATTTCTAATTCTTTTTGTGCTACCTAAATATTTATTATTAGCCAATAAATAAATAGTGACAAATGACCCCCACCCCCGCAATACTCCTGTTTGATTGAGATAAGTTCTATACCCATACAGGATTAGACCCCGACCGGTCCACTTCTATTTCGGTTCAGTGTACGGATGAAATGCATACAAAGAAATGGAGTGTTTCTCAGCTCACGATAGCTTCTTCAGGCTCTCCAGCAGATCCTTCATCTGGAACGGCTTTCCCAGGAACTCGGAGGCTCCCACCTCCAAAGCTCTCTCCCTCACCGTGGAATCCGCGGAAGCGAAGACTATCCTTGCCTTCGGGTCCATGGAGAGTATCT
>JBFYMY010000155.1:0-5463 GCA_041304645.1 Thermoplasmatales archaeon | reverse complement strand
ACATACCGCCCGTCTCTATGGCCAGTATGAACTTGGCATTGACCGCCTTGAACTTCAATTTCTCCTCTTCGACGTTGTAGGGTATCCCGTAACCGGAGTCCCCAACATCGTCCTTGCAGTTGATCTTCTTGAGCTCCCCCTTCCTGTTGAGCTCCTCTATCGTGATATCGCCTATGACGCGGGCACCGTCCTCTTCGGGCCTGAGCTTGAAGTCCTCCCTCATGCACCTTGTGATTATCTCCAGGTCCTCCGCTAGCTTGTTGGATTCGTCCTGGGTCGGGAACTTGGCCCTCTTCCACCCCTCGGAGATGTAGTACATCTCCCTTAAGGTCGATGATTTCCCGTCCCTTATCATGGAATCTATGAAATCGACGGTATAGAGGCTCCTCAGTATGTTCGTGGCCCCTCCTAGCTCCTTTGCGGACCTTGTAACGACATCCTCGCCGTAGGTCCAGACCTTGTGCTCGTCCGATAGGACGATATTGTTCTTGGTCCTGGACGACACCTCCAGCTCGGGGACCTGCTCCTTCTTGAGCTGGTCGTAGATGACCGTTGCGATGTCCCTCAATCTCTCGCTTGCGACCTTGGACCCTTTGAAAACCTTGGCCTTCATCACACCACCTCTAAGCAGGGTCGGCACCTATGACCTCGCCGGGGAGCTTGGAGTAGAAGACCTCCACCTCCTCGTAGTCGTCCTTGTCCAATCCCACCAGCGTGAACCCCAGGTGCTGGGTCTTCGCCGGCAGTACCGGGCCCACATCCCATTCAATGAACCCGTTTCTCATCTTGTATGTATCTGGATAGACCCCCTGGACCAATGCCTCGGGCACCTTGACCATGAGTTTGAAGACCCTCTCCTTCTCGGTGTAGTTCTGGAACTTGATGGTCACCTCGGTCATCTTCTGCTTGGCCTCCCCCACTCCCATCTCTCTGTACAATACCCCTGTGTCTATCACATGGACGTTCATTATCTTGGTAATGACCCCATCGAGCGGCAGGACAGGCTGTTTTGTTATCTCAGCGCTTTTCTTTGCTATCTCGGGGAGGATGTCCCTTATGATCTCGTACTTTTCGGAGACCTTCTTGATCTTGGTCCTCTTGTTTATGTGGGATTTGACCTTCCTTCCGCATTCCATGAGGGCCCTGGACACTTCCTCCTCTATCTCCTCCACCTCGGCAACTGCCTCCTTGGACTCTGACGTGAACGGGATGTGGGTCGATGCTATATGGACCAGTATCACGGCTGGACCGATGGGGATGCCCTTGCCCCCTCTCTGTTCGAGACCGTACGGTCTCCAGTTTATCTCCTCGATGGCATTCGTTATCGCACAGCCTCCCTGCTGGTAGAGAAGGGGGACCCTGTTTCCGAACCTCAAGATCTTCACCGGCTCCTGCGATGGGAGCTCTCCGCCGTAGACTATACCCGCTTCGACCTGGAAAGGCGTCCCCCTGAACACCCTTGGGTCCCTTGTCACGGTAAAGGCGAACTTGGAATCTATCTCCTTCCTCAATCCCTTCCGTATAAGGGTGTCCCCTATGGGAGATAGGCAGTCTGTGGGGGGGGCCATGAAGTTCATTCCCTGGACCGCATTGTACAGGGCGGTCAGCTGGTCAAGGTTCATCCTATGTGGGTTCATGTCCTCATTGAGACCGGCTTTGACCAATATCTCCCTTGCACCCCTTGGGGATACCCTGGAGAACTCGTTGGTGAGGAACGACGAGAGCTTCCTTGCCTCGGTGTACTCCGCCATCGTCTTCAATACACCGAGTTCGATACCGTGCGGATGGGGCCTGCATTCCACCGGCTGTTTGGGCAGTGCCTCCACGGCCCTTTGGAATATGGTGACCTCGCCATCAGGTTCCTTGAAGGTTATCTCAACGTGCGGGTTGACAATGGCGGTCGCCTTGAGATATTCCCTGACGCTCTGCTTCTTGTTCTTCTGGTATTTTGCCAGGAACTCGACCGAGACCTCGGTCCCGTGCGGTTGGTCCCAAAGGACGGTCTCTTCGGAAACGACCTGGGGTCTGTTGGTCTTGGTATTTATTATGACATCCAGCTTGTGGGCGGGGAACTCCTCACCTATCCTGGATATTATGGTCGCAGGCTGGCCTGTTGTCAGTTGCCCATAGAGGACCACTGCCGAGATACCTATACCCTGCTGTCCCCTGGCCTGTTTGATGGAATGGAACCTTGAACCGTAGAGCAGCCTTCCGAAGACATTCGGTATCTGCTTCCGGACTATTCCAGGACCGTTGTCCCTGACCGTCATCCTGATCCTTTCGTCACCGTTCGCCGACCTGAGGTCTATAGATATGGTCGGAAGGATGCCTGCCTCCTCACATGCATCGAGCGAATTGTCCACCGCCTCCTTGACGGCGACTATCACTGCTTTGGAAGGGTTGTCAAAACCAAGGATCTGTCTGTTCTTGGCGAAGAAGTCCGAGATGGAGATCTCCTTCTGGCTCTCCGCCATCTTTTCGGCATAGGGTACCTGCAAGGCCCCACCTCCGGTCCTGCTGGCCTTACCCATTTGTTCATTCGATTTAAAGACGAGGGTGGGGGTAGGCGAAAGAAAGGAACAACGTAGCCCTTTAGCTTCATCTTCTCCTGAAGTATAGGACCAGAACGATTATTGCTATCAGGATCGGGAACAACGTGATGAAAAGGCCCAGTGAGGTCGCGCTCAGGACCTCGGCCCATGTGGGGTCGTCCTGCAGGAAGATGAACTGGACGCCGAGTATGACGAAGTTGCCCAACGCGTCGGCTATCCCTATGCAGGCGAAGATCAAAAAGAGCACGTTCATAAGTCGGCTCATATCCTCGGAGGTCTCCCTCTGACGGGTGTCTATGAAGGTCCTCAGGACATCTATGGTGGAAGAGAGTATGTCCCTTGACCGTGATAGTTCCTGGAGGAGGCTGGTGAGCCCGATCTGTTCGGACTCTATCTCCTTGAGGGTAAGCTCCCCTATGGACGATGAGCCCGAACCGAAGCCGGTATCCTCATGCTCGAGCAGGATCGAGGTCGCAATGTCCTGGACCTTCCTTGACATGAAGTTCAGACGCGATGACATCCTCATAATCTGGTGCTCGACCTCAGAGACGTTCGAGAAGCGTATGGAAGCATCGGTCAGGAGCTCCTTCTCCGTCTTGTAGGTCTCCCTCTCCAGGAACGTCTTCTTCTTCACATTGTGGTCGTCCTTGGGAACATACAATTTCATCTGTTCGTTTATCCTGTTCTGAAGGGAGAAGATCTGGTCGTTCTGGGTCTTACCGTTCAGGTAGATGCCCTTCACCTCGGTCTCCCTCATCTCTAGGAACTGGGATTGGGCAAGGAACAGTTCGATGAGCCTTGATCTCACTGCCAGTATGTTGATGAGGTAGTTCTGCCTCATCTGGTACAGCCTCTTCTCCGGCGGGTTGTCCTGACCGTACGGGGTTGAGTGGGAGACGGTGATGGGCATCTCGGAGTAGGTCCCGCCGGTCCGAAGGTCGGAGAGATTGACCTCTATGACCATATCTCGTGGCAGACCCTGTTCGTATCCGGTCGGGGGCGGGGCAAGGACGTATACTGTGGTACCCACCTTGCTGTGCCTGAGGTTATTGACGACGATCTCTCCCCGGCGGTTGAGTATCCTGTTGAGATATGCGATATTGGTCTGGAGCACCTCTTGTTCTTCCTCTATCTTGTCCTTGTAGAGGAAGGAAACATCGGAGAAGGTCTTAAGCCAGACCCTTTCCCTGCTCCCGCAGGTTATAAGGGTGTAGTTGTAGGTCCTCACACCGCCAGTGAGAACGTTAAGCCTCTCGGACAGTTTGCGTCTTAGGTCCATTAGCTCGTCGTAGCGGTACTTCAACATCTCCGGCGATACCTCGGAGACATCCTTAGCGGTTGACTGCGCGCCACGATTGGATTCGATCACGCACCAATCTCCCTTGAAGGATATCTCTAATTTGTTGCCCTCAAGGGTGGATAGTTCGGAACCGACAGCTCTCTGGACCTCTGCCTCTCTACCCCTGGGAAGCCGGAACATGAGCATGGAATAGACCTTAGGGTCATAGAGCGGGAACGTCCTCAATCGGCCCGACCTCCGTTCCGTTAATGTCTCTCATTATGTTCCTGTCCGTTCAAGGTATTGCCATAGGATTACTTAAAATTCTTGTTTAAATTATCAAAGAACGAATGAACCGAATTTTTCATAGGGCTGCGCAGCATTGTTCCAGCTCTTCCATTGAGAATCCCCTTCCCCTCATCCACTCCATTGTCGCCCTTGAAGGCTGCACTATCCCGTCGAAACCCAGTTCCAGAACATCTATCTCAAGGGATGCATCACCCTTCGGTCTCATGCAGCCGAGGTAAAGCTTCCCTCTCAAATCCTCCCTCATGGCCTTGGCCGTCCCAAGAACGAGAGAGGCCGGGGCCGGATGGGTCTTGCCCATAGGGGTTCCCTTTGTGGGTATGAAGGAGATAAGGACCGCAGCTTCCGGGGAAAAAGGCTCGATAAGGTCGATGGCTCTCTCCTCCAAATCCCGGACGGAGGGCCTCAGACCTGCAAGGACATGGGGGACCACCCTGATGCCCCGTTCAACGAGAAGGTCGTAGGTCCTCCTGTAATCCTCTAGCCCCGCGTCCAGGTGGAAGATGTCATTGACCACCTCTCTGTCGGCCACAATATCGAGGGAGACCATATCTGGCAATGAGCTAGCTATTCTGTCCGCACCCTCACTGTCAAGGAGTCCAGTGTGGAAGTTCAGGACGAGAGAGGTCCCTTCCTTCAACCTCCTGGCCTCCTGGAGGGTGTGGTCGCTGAACTCGACAGAACCGGAGGGGTCGCACCCGCCGGATATTAGGAGCCCGGTCCCCCCCTTTTTCCATAGTTCCATACCGAAGTCATACAATGACCCTTTGGTCGAGACATCGACCATTCCCTTTAGGTAGCTTCCATTGCAGTGATCGCACATTAGGGAGCATGACCTCCCGGTCACTGATACGGAGGGGAACCTCCCGCCGGGCCTGAAGACACGGATGGTCCTTTCCCCCTCGGAACATGGGGATGTAGCAATGATTGTGGGCGGCATAAGAACGGATAGGCCATTAAACCTGAAAGGTTTAAATCTTGTTATGCTGATGATTGCCCGGCCCCTATGCCCATGAGGTCATCCGAATGAAGTTCCTTAACAGGTCAAATAGAATGGCACGAGCTGGCATGAGATACACCATAGTTCCAGTATTCCTTTTGCTCCTTTCGGCATCATTCTCAATGGTCCTTCCAGATGAGGCCCCTGTGGGCAAGGTAAGAGGCGCCTTGACCCAGGTCCAACCGATAGTGATAGAGGGCAACGCCGGGTTCGCCTCCCACCCACGTGTGACCGGGGGAGGCACCATCGGCAATCCCTATTTGATAACGAACTATCTGATAGACTGCAGTTCCTCTTCAAGGGCGGCGATAGCCATAAGGAACACC
>JBFYMY010000154.1:0-2618 GCA_041304645.1 Thermoplasmatales archaeon | reverse complement strand
ATAGAGTAGGATATCCCCTTCCCTTGCCACGCCGTCGAACTCCACCTCCTTCGCATCCGCTATGAACTTGGAGACCTCCACCGGTGGGGCGGGATTGACCTCTGTGGCCCTCGAGAGGTATGATTTCATCGTTGAGGGGTCGAATACGACGGCCAGGGCGGCCCCGGACAGGACGTATGAGGGCCTGATTATGACGGGATACCCGACCTTATCGCAAAAAGCCTGCGCTTCCTCGAGGCTCCTGGCCTCGATCCATTCCGGCTGGTCTATGCCCAGCGTATCCAGCAGCGATGAGAACTTGTTTCTGTCCTCCGCTCTGTCTATATCGTCGGGAGATGTGCCCAGTATCCTGACCCCGGCCTTCTGAAGCCTCGGGGCGAGATTGTTGGATACCTGCCCTCCCATGGACACGATGACACCTTCCGGGAGCTCGAACTCGTATATATCGAGCACCCTTTCATAGGTAAGCTCTTCGAAGTAGAGCCTATCGCAGATGTCGTAATCGGTCGAGACGGTCTCAGGGTTGCAGTTAACCATTATGGTCCCGTAACCGAGCCCCCTTGCGGTCTGGACCGTATTGACGCAGCACCAGTCGAACTCGACGCTCTGCCCTATCCTGTAGGAGCCTCCGCCCAGGACCATCACCGCCCCCGCCCTAGGTTCCACATCGTTCTCGGTGCCGGAGTATGTCATGTAGAGGTAATTGGTCTCAGCGGGGTATTCCGCTGCGAGAGTGTCTATCTGCTTGATGACCGGCAGTATCCCCCATCCCTTCCTCTTCGAGCGGACCTCCTCAAGGGCGTATCCGGTAGCCTTGCCTATCTGGAAATCGGAGAATCCAAGGACCTTTGCTTTGCGGAGCAGGTCGGAAGGGAGTTCCTTCCCCGCTGAGACAAGCTCCCCCATCAGGTCCACAACGCCCTTGACCCTGTGCAGGAACCATCGGTCAATGTCCGTGAGGGAATGGACCTCGTCCACGCTCATTCCCTTGGAGAATGCCTCGCAGATGGCAAAGACCCGTCTATGGGTTGGGTGGACACACTCTTCCCTGATATCGCTGAATACGAGCCTGTTCAGGACCAGTCCGTGCATTCCCGTCCCCAGCATCCTCAAGGCTTTCTGGAGCGCCTCTTCGAAGGTCCTGCCTATGGCCATGACCTCCCCCACGCTTTTCATCTGGGAACCTATGTGGACATCTATCCCCCTGAACCGCTCCAGGTCCCATCTTGGGACCTTGACGACCACATAATCGAGCGCCGGTTCGAAGAAGGCGACCGTCCTCTTCGTAACGTTGTTCTTGAGCGAGTGCAGGGACCTGCCCAGGGCAAGTTTTGCGGCCACAGCCGCCAGCGGGTATCCAGTGGCCTTGCTCGCTAGAGCTGAGGAACGGGATAGTCTGGCGTTGATCTCTATGACCCTGTAGTCCATTCCCTTCGGGTCCAGGGCATACTGGATGTTGCATTCACCTATGACCCCGAGGTGCCTCACCGTCCTGATCGCTATCTCCCTGAGCATATGGTACTCGGCATCCGTGAGCGTCTGGCTTGGGGCTACGACTATGCTCTCCCCTGTATGGATGCCCATAGGGTCCATGTTCTCCATGTTGCAAACCGTGATGCAGTTATCGTATGCGTCGCGTACGACCTCGTACTCCACTTCCTTCCAGCCCTTGAGGTATTCCTCGACCAGGACCTGGGGGGCGTTGTTCAAGGCACGTTCCACGATCTCGGTCAGCCCTATCTCGTCCCAAGCGACTCCGCTCCCAAGGCCTCCGAGCGCGTATGCGGAGCGGACCATCACAGGATAACCGATGGTCCTGGCAGCATCCTGTGCGTCAGGGAGGGTCCTGCATGCCCTGGACCTAGCCGTCATAACGCCTATCTCGTCAAGGCGTTTTACGAACCGCTCCCTGTCCTCTGTGTCCTTTATAGTATCGACCGGGGTGCCTAGGACCTTGACGCCGTACTTTTCCAGGATGCCCTTGTCGCTCAGCTCCACCCCGACATTGAGCCCAGTCTGCCCCCCGAAGCCCAGGAGTATGCCGTCGGGGCGCTCCCTCTCTATGACCCTTTCCACTGTCGGGGCATCTACCGGAAGGAGGTAGAGGGAATCCGCCATCCCTTCCGAGGTCTGGATGGTAGCTATGTTCGGGTTGACGAGTACCGTTCTTATACCCTCCTCCCTGAGGGCCTTAAGGGCCTGGGAGCCTGAATAATCGAACTCTCCGGCCTGCCCTATCATGAGGCCGCCGCTCCCCAGGACCAGTACCTTCTTGATATCATATGCCACGGGCCATCACCTCCATGAAGAGGTCGAAGAACCCTCTGGGGTCCGTCGGTCCCGGATTGGCCTCGGGGTGGAACTGGACCGCGAAGAAAGGTCTGCTCCTGTGCCGTATCCCTTCCACCGTGCCGTCGTTGAGATTGCTGTACCATACCTCCCAGCCTTCGGGAAGCGATGAGGGGTCCACGGCGTAGCCGTGGTTCTGGGAGGTGATTACACAATGGCCAGTTGTCCTGTCGATGCAAGGTTGGTTCTGGGACCTATGGCCAAAGGGCAGCTTGAAGGTCTTTCCACCCGCCGCAAGTGCCATGAGCTGGTTCCCAAGGCAGATGCCT
>JBFYMY010000153.1:0-4600 GCA_041304645.1 Thermoplasmatales archaeon | reverse complement strand
GACCACTGCTCCGGCCTCCTCTCCCTTCTCTCCTTCCAGCATCTCATGGGCAGGACCCTTCCCTTCATCATAGCGGGACCCAGTGGGGCAACCCTGCTGTGGTCGCTCATAGATCTCTTCGAAAGGACCCTCTGGGAGAGGTGTCCCTACGAGATCGTAAGGTACGAACTCAAGGGCGAAGCCGATATGGACATGGGTCCCTTCCATGTGAGGCACGTAGAGAACAAGCACAGGGAGAGCCGCCCGGGTGTCGTTGGAGGTCCCGTCCATTCCATGAGCTATCTTGTAGTGCACAAGGACATCTCCGTGTTCTTCAGCGGCGACTGCTCCGACATCTTAGCACTAGCACCCTTTGCGAAAGGGGCATCGCTAGCAGTGGTCGAAGCCACCTTCCCGGAGGCACATCCCGACCAGGACGGCGTTCATCTCACAATAGAGCAGGCAACGGGATTGGGCAGTTTGGCAGGGGAGCATTGGCTGGTCCATCTCACGGCCATGTCCGCAAAGGAACTCGGCAGATGATATCCGGCATCACGCTTCGGGGTCCCATGGAAGGAAGAACTTGAACACACTGCCCTTGGGCTTGTTGTCCTCGACCCATATCCGGCCCTTATGGAGCGAAATGATACCCTTGGAGACCGCAAGCCCGAGTCCGGACCCCTGGACGCCGTCATCTGTACGGGTCCCGTCGAACCTTTCGAAGATGGTCCTCTTGTACCGGTCCGGGACGCCCTCCCCCTCATCCCCTACCGAGAACGTGATCCCCTCTATATCGGTCGAGAGGTCAAGTACTATCCTTGACCCGGCACTAGAGAACCTCATCGCATTGTCCATGAGGTTGAGCACGACCTGCTCCATGTGCTTGGAACAGGTCGCTTCGATCTCGGAATCCTTCCTCTGGAAGACGACATCATAATGCTGGGTCCGGAGATGCAGCTGGTCAAGGCACCTCTGTACCAACCTTGACAGGTCCATCCTTTCGAGGTCCATGGATATCTTCCCATTCCTCAGGCGGAACAGGAGGTTCGCCAGGTCTATGGTGCCGTTCATCCTGCTGACCATCCCGGTCATCTTTCCAAGGTAACGGTCCTGTTCGGATGAGAGCGGGGTCCTTTCCCTGAGCAGCTCGGAGTAACCGAACAACGCGCAGAGCGGGTCCTTGAGGTCATTGGACAGGACGGAGAGGAGCAGCCTGTTCGCCCTGTTCTCCCCCTCTACCGAACCGATGCTCGAGGCAATCCTCTCCATGTCCATTCCGGTCATTATCACGCCTGTGGTGCTCCCGTCCGTCATCAGCGGGGAGAACTCGAATATGTAGGTCCTCATCCTTCCCGCATCGTCCGGAAGCTGTACGTCCACACGGGATGCCTCTCCCCTTGAAAAGGTCCTCTTCCATGCAGCATCGGCCCGCTCCAGGTCGGGTCCCGGCGGGATGAAGAAGGGGCCGTCCATCCTGTCAGGGCCCATCCCGCTCATGTCCATGAGCTCCTCTGTCCTTCTGTTGCAGTCGACCTCCCAGACAGAACCGTCGTACCTCCAGATGGCAAGGAGGTCCTCCGAACTGTCAAGGAGGGCCCTGGCCCTGTCGCGGTCGGAAGCTATGGCCTCCCTTTCGAGCAGGTCGTGGAGCCTGCAGGCGGATACGGTCCAGACCCGTTCCGTTGCCTTGACGACATCGGTGTGGAAGGCCTCAGAGCGCGAGGACATGAGGGTGAGCACCCCTACCATCCTGTCACCGAAGTTCAGAGGTATGACGACCAGAGACCTGATCCTCAGACAGACCAGGTCACCAGTATGCGTTCTGAACCTGAACACCTCGGACCTGATGTCGTCCCCATCGCAGTCCATATCGAAGGCAGCGGTAGGGTCCCTCCCCTCCCATTCCTCTATTATGCCCCCCATATGATCGAAGACCAAAGACTCCGTCAGGTCCTCGCCTGTGGCATCCATGGCCCAATCATCGTCCCCGGGATCTGCCGGGGCCCATCTGATGCAGCCTATATCGTAAGGCAGCAATGGATGGAGGGACCTTGAGAGAGCGGACGCAAGCTCCCTTACGGAACCGGCTGCGGATAGGGCCACCGAAAGGTCAAGGAGGTATCCAGGGTCGGGGCTGACCGAACTGCTCTCCTTCCTGGACCTTTTCTCTTTGGCGGAAGCTGCCCTGTCCTGGACCTTGTGTTCGGTCCAGGAGAGCGGGGACATTACCCCCTTTCCTGAAATGTCTGGGGCGCTACCGCTGCCCGAGCTGTGTCTTCGACCCATACCACCCATCTCGCACGGTCCTATAAGATGTCCCGGAAGGACAAAACGGTCTATGGGAGATGCTATATTTCAAGATTGGGGACCATTTCCACTGAAGCATAAATAAGGGCGAACGGACTGCCGCGTCGAGGACGTAAAGGACCGGTCCAAAGGTGAGGGACAGAGGCCATCCGAGGTCTCTGTACCATCATGCCCATCGGAGGAAAACAATATAAGAGCTGGCATCCTTGAAGTGCGGATGAAAGGCAGCCGCCCGCTCCTCCCCAGGTGCTCTTTCCTCATCTGTCTTGCCCTTTCGTCAGTTGTGTTCCTGTCAGGGAGCAGCGCATCCATAGATGACGGTCCGGTGACGGAACTGACCCGACCCGGTCCTGGTCTGGACCAGAGGGGCGGAGCACCCTCCGGTCTGAAGGACAATTTCTCGGCATACATGGACTACGACGAGATGACGGAGCACCTTCGAACCCTTGCAAAGAAGCATCCCAACCTTATGCAGCTCAGCTCCATAGGGAGGTCCTACGAGGGCAGGGACATCTGGTGCGTGAAGCTATCGGATTCACCATCTGCGAACGACGACGGCCAGCCCGGTTCAGAGCCCGATGCCCTCTTGGTCGGAGCTCACCATGGCAACGAATGGATCTCCTACGAGGTTCCCCTCTATGTCATATCCTTCCTGCTCGAGAACTACGGCTCTTCGGGCAGGAACGGCTCGGCCGCCACATATCTCCTTGATAACAGGGAGATATTCATCGTCCCCATGCTCAATACCGACGGGACCCAATACTCACATGCTACCGGCCAGAGCTGGCGCAAGAACAGACAACCCAACTATGTGAGCGATTTCTTACCAACGGACGGGTCCGATGTCACGCTCCGCCCGTCATCATACGGCCTTGATATGAACCGGAACTACGGATGGATGTGGCATCTACAGGGGGGGTCCAATGCTTTGACCCAGTCCGGCTCGTCCTACAGGGGAGGACCGGACAACCACGATGACGACGGCGATACCAGGCTGCCCGTGGACTGGAGGACCGGCAGGATACCGTTCGGTCCCGAGGATGGCATAGACGAGGACCCATGGGACGGCCTGGACAACGACCAGGACGGGGAGGTGGACGAGGACCCTGCGGGCGGTTTCTCATCGGCCGAGACCGTCGCCATGATGGAGCTGGGGGACCGCTACGGTTTCCCGGTCCTCATCACCTACCATTCCTTCTCGGAGCTCGTACTGTGGCCCTGGGGTTACACCGACCAGGCCACGAAGGATGAGGGGCTCTTCAGCACCTTGGGCACCCGCCTTGCGGGCATGAACGGCTACACCCCCATGCAGGGATACGACCTGTACATGACTACTGGTGAGATGACCGATTGGTTCTATGCGATGTACGGGACCTATGCGTTCACCTACGAGCTCGCCCAGACATACAGACCGCCGGAGGACCAGATCCTGCAGGAATGCGAGAGGAACCTCTGGTCCACCCTGTATCTGACCCATGCTGCCCAGAATCCCGCAGAGAGCTATCTGGAGCTCAGGTACAACATCTCATCATGGAGCGTCAAGGGCGGCAAGGTATCGGTCGATATGAGCATGGTGGATTCCGGGTATCCCTACGAGATGGATCTGGAGAGCTGCAGTTACTTTTACAGGAGCGGCGGGGGAAGCTGGAGGACCACGAGGGCGGTGAAAGGGGGAGATGGGAACTGGACTGCGGACATACCGGTCGATGCCTACTCCGGGACGGTGGAGCTGTACCTCAAGCTCCAGGATGCGGAGGGGCATGTCCTGACCGAACCGCTCTATGCCCCTTATGAATACATCGTCATAGGGACGAGCATGGGCCCCAAGGTCTTCCCCGGGTTCACCGTAGGGACATTCCTCATCATGTTCTGCACCCTTGGTGTCGTATGGGGCGGTTTCGGGGCAGGTCTGTTCAGGTCCATAACGTCAGATAACAGGAGGGCGAGGTCGATTGAGCTCTAAGGGCCCGAAGGAGTCCGGCATGTTCTCCAGCAAATGGGGCCTGCTCATGGCCGCATTGGGAGCCGCCATAGGTACGGGCAACATCTGGAGGTTCCCCAGGGAGGTCGCGAACAACGGAGGGGGGTCCTTTATGATCCCCTACATCATTTTCCTCTTCACCTGGTCCATACCCATACTGCTGGTGGAGTTCTCCATAGGGAAGAAGAGCAGGAAGGGGACCATGGGGTCCTTCGCCTCGTTCCTTGGCAGGGAGAAGATGTGGATGGGCGCATGGATGGCATGGATATCAACGGCCATAGGCTTCTATTATGCCGTCGTTATGGGCTGGACCATAAGGTATGCCCTGGGAGC
>JBFYMY010000152.1:0-3247 GCA_041304645.1 Thermoplasmatales archaeon | reverse complement strand
TCATAGTCGTCCCCCGTCATCCTCAGCATCAGGTTCGCAAAGATGAAGCCGAAGAGAACGCCAAGGGTCATGCCTGAGACTATCACGAACAAGGCCTCCAGGGAGATGAGCCTGGATACCTTCGTCATGGTCGCTCCGAGGGTCTTCATGGTCGCATAGTCCCTCTCCTTCTCCTCTGCGCTTATCTTGAACATCGTATATACTATCGCCCCGGCAAGGGCGGTACTGACGAGCCCGAGGATCGATATGGAGGAGACGAAGAGGTCGAAGTACTGGTCCAGCATGCCCTTCCTCTCATCGATGTTGGTCACGGAGGAGACGCCGCTCGTCGTTATCAATGCGTTCTCGAGGGGAACGTTCCTATCTTGCGGATCGGTCCTGATGTGGACCAGGTTCGCCATACCCTCTAGACCGGTGAGTGTCTGGATGGTCTGAAGGTCCGAGAAACAGTAGGGGCCGAAATGGTTCCCCTGGATGCCGGAGACCTCAAGCTGCATCCTCTCCATCCGGAGCCCTATGACAGGGTCAACGACCGGGAGCATGACCTCAACACTATCTCCCACAGAGAGCGACAGCTTATCTGCTTGAAGGCTGGAGATGACGAGCTTTCCGGGTAGGAAGGAACCTCTGTCCATCTCGAACCTGAACGATAGGAGAGGGTCCCTCATAGCGTAGAGGACGCTGCCCTCCTCATCCCCCGAAGGCCCTAACTGGGTGGGAAGAAACATCCCAGGGTTCACCGATATTATATCCCTTTGCTCCTCGGTCCATACCTCGGTGGAGTTAGCAGGAACGAACCTGTCCATCTGGACCTCGTAGGTCCAAAGGTTCCCCTCGGTCGTAGTATCCAGGACGACAGTGAAGACCTCAAGGACCATGATTATGGAGAGGAACAGTCCCAATGATATCCCGACTCCAAGGGCTGTCGAAATCGACCTGCCAGGTTTCCTTAAGATGTTCCTTGCCGTCAGTTTTATGGATACCGGTATGTTGCTCGATCTGCCTATGCTCCCGGAGAGCTTCCCGACCCGCTTCTTGGAGAGCCCCTCCCTAGATTGGATGACATCTATGGGTCTGACCCTCAGAGCGAAGAAGGCGGGTATGACCGTACAAGCCCAGCAGAGCAGCAGTGCTATGGCCAATCCGAGAACGTAGTAGGACCAGGTAGTACCATATTCCATGAGGGGAAAGTCCAGGAGCGAATCAAGGAGCGACATGAACGCTCTGTTCAACGGGATGGACAGGAGCCATCCCATGAAGGTCCCGAGGACCGCCACGATGGTGCCTATGGTCCCGAAATAGATGAGTACCGCCCTGTCCGGGATACCGAGCGCCTTGAACACACCTATCTGCGGTCTGTGCGTCCTTATCATCCTCCTTAGCGCCATGACCAATCCGAAGGCGGAGACGCCCCATATGATGATGGGGAAGATGCCCATGCCCTGCTTGTCGTTCTCGTAATCGTTGATGAGGAAGTACCGTGAGGGGTTGTCGTCCCCCTTCGTTATCTTGACCGGGATGCCCTTGGACTCGAAAGCGGTCCTTAAGAGTTCCTTAGCCCCGTCGATATCGCTCTTATCCTTGAGGGTCAGGACCAGGTCATTGAAGAGAGGCTCGGTCCCGTTGTCGAAAAAAAGACCTATGGCCGTAACCAGGGGTACGCAGATGACCCCGAAGGAACGCTCCTCGGGCAGTATGGAACCTTCCCTCACGACATAGAAATACTCCGGGACGGCCGTCTGCTCCAGGACCGTCAGCTCCATGGCCCTTGACCCCTTGATGACCGTTATCGAGCTCCCCTTGGTCAGATCGTATGCCTTTGAGTATTTCCTCTCGAGATAGCATTCGTTATTGACCTCATTTGAGAATGCGGGGACATCGTCGACGTAGTAGAGCGGTCTGTTGACCGTCTGACCGTTCAGATCGGTCCTGCCATCCTTCAGTTCATAGCCCATGATGAGGCCCTTTGTGGTCCTTGTGACATCTCCGTCCGTGTGGTTTATGAAGACCTCGAATGAGAGCCTCGCCTCAAGGTCCTCTATCATACCGTTCAGGGACGGCGATCCCCTCAGGTCCTCTATGAAGGACCGATCGACCGCTGCCCCGTACTGCAGCTGGACCTGCATGTCCATGAAAAGGCTCTCCGAATAGATGGCATCAAGGGAATCCCCCCTGAGCCTTGAGAAATCGTTGAAGGAGGAATATGCCGCCACGCCCAGGCCTATGACCAGGGCAAGGAGGAAGTACTGGACCTTGTGGGCCCAAACCTCCCGCAGCCCTTTCTTCAGGAAGGTCTTTTTCATGTTCACCACTCCAGTCTCTCCACGGGGGTGGGGACCTGGTCCTTAACTTCCCTGACGACCCTGCCATCCATCAGGTAGAGGACCCTGTTCCCTATCTTTGCCAGTTCCTTGTTGTGCGTGACTATCAGAACGGCCCTTCCATCGCAGGCGAAGGATGTGAGCAGGGACAGTATCATCTTTCCAGTGGTATAGTCCAGTTCACCTGTGGGCTCATCGGCCAGGAGTATCTTCGGTTCCTTGGAAAGGGCCCTGGCTATGGAGACCCTCTGCTGTTCACCCCCGGACAGCTGATAGGGATAGTGGTCCCCCCTTTCTCCCAGTCCTACCTTGTTCAGGAGCTCCTGCGACCTCCTGTGGGCCTCCCTACCATTCATGTCCATGATATATTCCAGTACGAACTCTATGTTCTCCCTGGCGGTAAGGTTCGGTATGAGATTGAAGAACTGGAAGATGAAACCTATGTTCTTCTGTCTGTACCTTGTCAGCTGACGCTGGTTCAGGGATTGGACCTGATGACCATCTACCCACAATCTCCCGCTGGTGGGAGTATCTATACCACCTATCTGATTGAGGAGAGTCGTCTTCCCGCAGCCCGAGGGTCCAAGTATTATGGTGACCTGGTCCGGGTAGAGCTCCAAAGAAACATCCTTCAATGCGGTGACCGTGACCTCGCCCATCCTGTAGACCTTCGACATGTTCTCTATCCTGATGACCGGCTCAATGCTCTTGTTCATCGTACCATCTCCTTTATTCTGTTCATGAATGCCCCTTTCTTCATTCCCAGTATCCTTTCTATGATACTTACGATCCTACCGAGCTCTATCTCATCCATGGTCCAGCCCTTGCTGGAAGAGGCTGTGCTTTCCCCTATGAAGTGGGATATGCCCAGGATGGCAATTCCTGCTTCCCTGTGATGTTCCACGTCGAACAGTCCCTCTCTGTTC
>JBFYMY010000151.1:0-2721 GCA_041304645.1 Thermoplasmatales archaeon | reverse complement strand
TTAGCGCTCTTCCTGGTGGTCATCATCCTAATGGCCTTCGTAATAAAAGAGAGGAAGAACGCCCCAGATGAAGAAGTGCCCGATAAGGGCCCAGGGATGGAGCCTTTACCTGAGGACCTGGATAAAGATGCCAGCAGCTCAGGCCCTTGGTACCAGGAATGATCCGAGCACCGAACCATCCGGGCGGGACCGGTCCGAATTCATGGTTCGATTCGGGAATGCTCCGCAATAGTTATATCATAGACCCGGCCGTAAGCATACTATGGGTCCTCCAAGGAGGGGCAGAGAACATGTTCGTTCCCTAAATAGGGTCATCGTACTGACCATAATTACGGCCCTTCTCCAAACCTCTTTTTCCGTTCTATCGATAGGGACCCCCTCATCATCCACCTCCAGAGCCGATGTCCCTCCGGATGCCGTTAAAGCCTTCTCGGGGGTCCATAGGGCCTCCGATTTTGCCTCCACAATCATCTACGGAGAGGACCTACCTGTAAGGGGGAGGCTGGGACACTACTCCTGGACAGGAGATGTTAACGGGGACGGCCTCAACGACCTAATAGTGGCCGCTCCGGGTGCACCTGGTGTCGGAGGATTCGAGGACGAAGGCAGGATATACATCTTCTATGCAAAGAACGGGAGCCTTCCAGAGGTCCTTGACCTTGACCAGGTCGAACCGGACATCCTGATAATATCCAACAATACATGGTTCAAGAAACCTGACCCCGCATTGCCTTATCCCGTGCTTGCCTATCTCACCAACGAGTTCGATACAGGTGATTTCGACGGTGATGGGTTCAAGGACATGGCCATGGCGCTCCCGGGGACGGATACCCCGACATGGGGCGTGATAATCTACGGCAGTGCCTCAGGATTCCCCAAGAAGCTCATAGTCCATCTGCAGATGTCCTCGGTCTTCTCTGCGGTGCCGGGCGATACAAGGTTCCTCTGGGTCTACAATATGGCATTGGCCCCCGGACAGGACAATTTCATCCTTCCGAACTACATGATGGCAGCAGACCTGGATAGTGATGGTGCCGATGAGCTCATAACCGGTACACCATCCGGGGTCAGGATACTTTGGGGCGGTTCAAGTTCCTGGACGATGATTACGGGCACCACGGACTACGATCATTTCGGATGGGCCCTGGACATGGGCGATGTGGACGGTGACAAAGAACTGGACCTTCTTATAGGAGCTCCACTGGCCGATGACACGGTCACCGGTAAGGTGGATTGCGGGGCCGCTTATCTGGTGTTCAATATTTCCAAGGTGAAGGGCTCTTCGAGCAATTCCATAGATGAAATTGCAAGACCGGTGGTGTTCGGCGGGTCAGATCATGACCAGTTCGGCCGGAACGTTATGTTGAGCGATGTGGACGGTGACGTAAGGGACGACCTTGTCCTAGCAGCGCCCGAGGCCGACGGGGGTCCTGGCATACGTGACTGCGGCAGGGTCTATGCGTTCAGAGGCGGTGAGGAGAGCTCCTTCCCTGCCAGGATGGTATCCGAGGACAGCGCTTACTGGACAGTGGTGGGGCACATGGGAAAGGTCACCGGGACCAACGAATACCCCGGCGACAGGTTGGGGGCCGTAATGGAGGCAGGTGATGTCGACGGCGACAGTAGGGACGAGGTGGTCCTGGGCCTTTATTCCAGGTCCTCGAACCTGTCCGAACCGAACGTTGTCGACAGTGTTGGCATCGTTATGGTGTTCGAGGCCTCCGACCTGTTCCCGACCGGGGGCGCTATCCAGCGTTTGGGTGGGACGGGAGGCTCCCTGGTCATAGAGGGCGACAGTATGAGGGACACACTTGGATGGCATGTCTTCGTGGGCGATGTCACAAATGACGGTGTGGATGATATTATGGTCGGCGCCCCCGGGGCCGACGGACCTGAGGACCAGAGGACCTCTGACGGCGAGGCGTACATAATCCAAGGGAGCAGCACCTTCATAGGCGAAATCAAGGGGTCCGGCGATGGGTACAGCGCCCCCTATCTTCTGGCGGGGGGATTGGAGGTCCGGATCGAAGTGGGCTTCAGCCTGACCGGAGCTGGGCGCAGCGCTGCGGAATGTTCATTGCACCTGACCTCCGGAGCGCTCTCCTCTACGCTCCTGGTAGGACCCGGAGGTCTGATCTCGGCGGATGGTCCTTCCGGTCTCGATCCCGTAGAGGGCTCTTGCGGACTTCAGCAGAACGACGGGACGGGCCAGGCCAGTTTCGCATTCTCCATGGACTGGAACTGCATGAGGGAAGGACCCATAGACCTGGTCATGGTCCTCAATGACGGGGCCGGAGGCATGTTCTACAGGGAGTACCCTCTAGCATTGACCATAACGAAAGATGTTCACCTCACTGGCGAGATAGAGGTAATGAACCTAACGGGGCCTTTATCAGGGATAGGTGAATGGGTGCTCCCGGGTGATGTCCTCCTGCTCTCAGGGCTCAAGGCGGTCTATTCGAAGGCAGGCAGCGTCGAGATACTGGAGGGTTCGCTCGATATAGTACTACAGGAGGGAGCCGGAACCATAGGCAGAAAGGGATACACAACGGATTGGTCCCATCCGATCGTCGTTCCCCAGAAACAGGGCTGGGACATTTCCATCGGGCTCGAATACCCTATGGGAGCCGGCAGCAAACCAGCCGACATGGACATATCCGGGTCAAGGACGTTTCGTATCAACATAGACACGGCCCCGCCTTTTCCACCAGAAGGGGTCCG
>JBFYMY010000150.1:0-8041 GCA_041304645.1 Thermoplasmatales archaeon | reverse complement strand
GTAGACCAGGTCGAAAGCGGCATCATCGAACTCAAGGTCAAGCCCATCCATCACTTCTATATCCAGCCCTCTCTTCTTTGCTGCTTCGACCTGCGAGCGGTCAAGGTCCACCCCTTTGACCTCAAGGAGATCCGAGAGGTTCGACATCACATGCCCCTCCCCGCAGCCCACCTCGAGAGCTGTCTTCGAACCAGGACAGAACCTCTTGACGATATATCTGTGCCAATCCTTCAACCATGATGATTGGGCGATCTGAACTCCAAGGGTCTGGACCCCTGCCATGCACCATACATCCTCTCGGTCGGAAATAAGCATTGCTTCCGATGGCATCAGGGTCCATGATAATGGTTCAGAACGGATTGAAGGCCCTACCGACCACTAGCAGGTTCCATACCTCAAGGAACAGCCCCAGGATGATGAGAGTCACCGTTCCCCAAAGTATCGACAGCGGCAGTCCCGGCATGACCGTCTCCCTGTCCAAGTACGACAATGTCTTGTCCAGTCCGAACAATATTGCCATGGCGACGAGAACGGTCAGCTCCACGGCAAGTATCTCTCCCCAGAAGGGTGAGTAGAACCCTGCGAACGGGAGCTTCAGGAGCATCCATTTGAAGGTGGCCGATACGAGGAGAGAGAAGAAGATGAAATCGCCTATCCCCAGGGAATAGTGCTTTCCTTCGTAGAGACCGTATGTTGTTATGTCCTCCCCCGCATTCACCTGGATAAGGGGTTTCCTCTTGGTCCTGGGGGTTGGTTTGACGGTCTCTGTCCCAGCATTTGGGTCCGGGGATGCGGCGGCAGCCCTCTTTGTCACCCTCTCCTCCTTCTTGTGCTGGTCGGAGAGGTTCACCATCTCCTTGATTATACCCCTCTTTGCGGCCCACAGGTCCCAGAGGGATATCATAACGAGCAGGAAGAGAACGACCCAGAACGGAAGCACTATGGCAAGGAAAGGTCCAAGAAGAATACAGAAGGCTATCAGCGCAGGGTTCTTCCTCTTCGGGTCGAGGGACCTGAAGACCATGTTCCGAACTATGAGATATCCAGCGATCATCCCTATGATGACGATTGCGCCGTAAAGGGGGTAGCTGTCCGGTATGTTGATGCCGAACAGGTCCTCACCCATGCTCCTTGACAGGTAGAGATAGAGCATGAGCGAGACTGAAGAACAGAGCCCCAGGGCTGCGGCGAAGAAGAGCTTGAGCGTTAGCCTTCGCCTCAATTTGAAGAGCATGAATATCCCGAAGGCCGCTATAACGGCTATCCCCGCCATCACGAGAGCGTTAAGGATCCCCCCTATCAGCGTACCCTTAGGGGTCCTCTGCTCGATGGTGACGTTCTGACCGGTAGGCGTTGTGTAGTTCACCTTCTCGGTCGTATCTGGTATGTTATCGTCTATCACCGAGGGGGGGATGATATGGACAGTGGTGCCGGTGTTCTCGGTGAAGCCCGAGAATATCCCACCCGTGCTCTCGGAGCCCTTTGCGACCTCCCTGACGTCCTTGATATCGACCCAAAGGGTGGAGGTCACTAGGGGTACGGATAGGACCAGGACGATGAGCACCGGGAAGAATATAGACCATTTCTTTCTGTCCATCAAGAAGAAAAGGTGGGTAGTTGCTAAAATAACTTGTGGAACGGATGGTAACACGAGCGACGGGAAAAGGTAAAATAAAAGGCCCCTTCATGCCCAGGGGATGGACGGCAGGTTCACCACCCTCATTTCGTTCGTGATAGGGATACTGCCCACATTCGGCCTTCTCTTTGCCATCACATCGAGGTTCGAACGCTTCCTGGAGGAGAGGGACACCATGACCTCCTTCATAATAGGCCTCTTCGCCGGGATACCGCTGGCCGTGGCCCATATGTTCTTCAGTTTCAATTACGGGACGGACCGGCCAGAAATGTATCTCGCGATCCTGCTTCTGGCTCCCGTCGAAGCCCTGGCCTATCAGATATTCCTCAACAGGAAGAAGTTCAGGGACCGTAAGGACCTTCCGTTCATCGCCCTGGGGTTCTGCCTCGGGGCATCGGCCACCTATATAGGGTTCCTGTCGGGCTGGATGTTCAGATCGCTCGATGCCGATATGGGAATGGTCCTTGGTGTCGTCCTTTTCGGGCTGGGTGTGGGCCCTTTCAAAGCGTCCGTCGGGCTCATGATGTCGAAAGGGAACGTGAAGACCATCTTCAGGCCCGACCTGCTCTATGCGGTCCTGGCCTTGGTTGCATTCAACCTGTTCGTATTCCTCTACATGTATTCCCTCTTCCTCTGGACCTTCGCACTACCGATCAGTGCCTTGGGCATAGTAATGTTCTACTATCATTACAGGGTCCTGGCCCGGAAGCTCAAGGACCGCTGATGACCTTGGTCAGAACGGCGACCTTCCTGGCGGCCCTCTCTTCGAGACCGTCCCCCAGGATGGTGTAACGAGAGGGTCTTATGGAATGGGCCTCAACGAGCGCTCTTATGACCTCATCCTCGGTGACACCGAGACCCTCCGCATCGACGGGCGCGCCTATGGTCATGAGGGCGTCCCTGATGGCCTTCCAGTCCCCTCCGTGCAGGTACATCATCATGATGGTACCCACTCCCGCCTCCTCGCCGTGGAGGGCAGGCCTCTTTGCGATCAGGTCCAGGGAATGGGCGAACATGTGCTCGGACCCAGAGGCAGGCCGGGATGTGCCGGCTATGGACATCGCCACCGAGCTGCTCACCAGGGCTTTGAGGACTATCCTTACTGACGGTTCCAGATTCGGTTTTATCTCGTGCGCCCTCTCTATGAGCAGCCTGGCCGTCATCTCGGAAAGGGCGGCGGCATATTCGGAGAAGAATTCGTCCTTCAACCTATGGGCCAACTTCCAGTCGAGAACAGCAGTATAGTTCGAGATGATGTCCGCGCACCCTGATGCAAGGAGCTTGAAAGGGGAGTTCGCTATCACGTGCAGGTCGGCCACGACGGCGAGGGGGGCCTTGGCCTGAACGGTCTTCTTCCTCCCGTCCATCTCTATGGAGGCCCTGGATGAGGCTATGCCGTCGTGCGAGGCGGCGGTGGGAACGGAAATGAACTCCAGGTCCTTGAGGGTGGCGACGTACTTGGCCACGTCTATCGGCCTCCCTCCACCGACCCCGAGCATGAAATGTTCAGAAGCGTCGTCCACCAGTTCCTTGACGACCTCCACGGACCTGTCCGTTGCCCCCGAGATGATGATGACCTTGGTCCCGAACCCGGAACCCTGGAGCGAATGCTCGACATCCTTTCCAGCGACCTCGTATGTGTTCGAGTCACATACGATGATGCCCGTACCTTTGAGATGGAACCGCTTGCATACGGACCCGACCTCGGCAAGGGCTCCCGCCCTCATCAATATCCCCCTGGGCAGTTCCATGAAAGGAAGGGACCTATGGTCCTCATCGGACCGCTCGACCTCGCTCATCCGTCCGTGAAGGGCCCTATGTATTGTTAATCCTTTTCGTCATGAAGGATGACTCCGTCAATGGTCTCCCTATATGCCTATTATCCTCTTTTTTTACCATCCATAAGTGAAGTTTTAATATCAGGGGGTTCGATGAGGTCAGGGACCAAGGATGCATCCGGTAGTCGAGGTATTGTTCGAGAAGGACAAGAAGTATGACCTTTCCATAGTGGTCTCGGACGACGATGTCATCATCGCACAGATGCTGGACCGTATAAGTTCCGATAAGACCATAGTCCTCACGTCACGGGACAAGGAGGTCAATGTCAGGGAAGGGGTCATCTACTATACCTACTCGAGGAACCTGGAGAACTCCATCTACTTCATGAACTTCATAGAGCGGCTGATATTCAGGATATTCCTGGGGGGTTATATAACTCCCAACATGGAGGTCCTCCTGGTATCGGACTATCCTTTCCGCTTCATACTAGAGTTCAATTCATCGGCAATGCCCTTCTACAGGGTCATGGAGGAGATATCGGACGTCGTTGACAAGGAGGTGATGGAATCCTTACTGAAGATCATCTTCGAGCTCCATCTCGAAGGCAGGGAGGGGAAGCGGATAGGGACCCTGTTCGTGGTCGGCGACACTGAGAAGGTCCTTGAGAGCTCCAAACAGCTCGTCATGAACCCTTACCAGAACCAGGACGAGAACATACGGAACCTGCTCATCAAGGAGAACTGGGAGTCCATAAAGGAGTTCGCCCAGCTGGACGGTGCCTTCGTTGTGGATGCCAAGGGCCGCATAATCTCTGCGGGCAGGTATATATTGGTCGACCCGCAGGTACAGACGACGGGCGGTCTCGGCGGCAGGCATCTTGCCGCAGCATCCATAACGTACTCGACCAAATGCGTCTCGTTCGCCCTGTCATCCTCAGGGACCGTGAGGATATTCCGAAACGGCAAAGTGGTCCTGAAGGAGGACCTCAATTGAACGGGAGGTCGGACTGAAATTGGGGCTGTTCCGACCTGTGGACGACATCCTCCTGGCACTGTTGTTCCTGCTTATATTCTCAAGAGGTCTGGGGCTGTTGTTCAGGAGGGTGAACGTCTCCCCGGTCGTCGGAGAGGTCCTTGGCGGGATAGTCCTATCTCCCCTGGTACTGGGGATCCTCACCGATTTCTCCGACGTTCAAACCTTCGCCGAGTTCGCGGTCATAGTCGTCATGTTCCACTCGGGCCTATACACAGATTTCTCGGCATTCAGGAGTCAGAGGTGGGGCTCCATTCTGATAGGGGCGCTGGGTGTGGCCGTCACGTTCGCGCTGATCTTCACTGCGTCCCTCCTCGTTCTATCCTTCTCCCTTGAGACCTCCCTATTCCTGGGGGCCATCATATCGAACTCGGCCATAGAGGTCTCATCCACCGTCCTGCGGCATACGCGGTTCAAGAGGCTGAAGACCCTTGTGGTCGGAGCAAGCTTCGTCGACGATATCATGGCTGTCTTCATGCTGGGCGTCGTCCTCACTTTCGTGAGGACCACTCCAGGCATACTCATACCGGTGATAGGGAACGTGGAGGGCATCCAGCTGACCCTTCTCAGTCTATCATTCACCTCGCTGCAGGTCGGTCTCTTCCTGATATTGACATTCTTCGTGCTTACCAAGGTGTCCCACAAGGTCCTCGATCGCATCGTGCCCAGGGGATTCGAGGTGCTCTTGTCCTTCGGTTTCTTCCTGGCATTTAGCCTCGGGATAGTTTCCAAGTGGGTCGGGCTCCATGAGGTCATAGGCGTTTACATAGCAGGTTTGCTCCTCAGCTCCTGGAGCCAAGTCCCTGACCCAATGATGAAGAGAGGGGTCGCTTTCATGAAGTTCAAGACCTTCTTCACAAGGATGACAGAGTCCCTCTTCTCCCCCATCTTCTTCGGAGTGGTCGGGATCATGCTGGGTTCCGCCTTGGTCACCGAGGGCGGGGGTTCGGTACCCTATGTCATGTTAGGCTCCCTGGCGCTCTTCCTACTGGCGATAGCAGGGAAGAGCATAGGGTGCGGACTGGGGGCAAGATTGAAAGGGACCGTTCCATCAGGGGCAATGCTCATAGGCGTAGCCATGTGGGGCAGGGGTGCTCTCGAACTGATCCTTATCAAGACAGGATTGAGAGAGGGCTTCATCAGTCCCGAGGAGTTCTCCATGGTCGTTCTTATGACCATGCTGACCATACTCATAACGCCTCTAGCCTACAGGCTGACGGTCAAATGGAAAGAGGACCAGCTGGAAGATGCCGGTCTATGATGGGACCGGATGGGCGTTAACGTATCACTGCTGCAAAACCGGAGGTGTCACCGGCGGCTGCTGGACGGCCGGGGCCTGAGGGACAGCCGGTCCCTGTGGGACCTGCTGGGGGGCGGCCGCTGGGGCCTGGGCCACTGGGGTGGTCATAGGTGCCGGGGGCAGGGTATGTTGCGATGTCTGCGGAGGCAGCGGCCCTGTCGGTACCTGGCCCGGTGGGAGGTTCTGCGGGGGCATCATGGGCGGCATCATCATTCCGCCGGGCGGGGGCAGCTGGGCGGCCTCCTGGCGCTTCCTTATGATTATTATGGAGAGCAGGGCGAGCCCGACGAGTATGACCGCCGTGATGATGAGCACCAGCAGGATGATGGTTGTCATATCATTACCGTCATCATCCGTAGTATCATCATCGTCGTCGGTCGGCCCGATATCGATGTCCTTCGGTTTGACATATATATGGAATGGCTCTGTGACGACCTCCGAACCGAGCTTGTCCGTAGAGGAGTCCGTACCGACTATCCTCAACTGGTAATCGCCGGTAGTGAGCTTGCTTGTGTTCCAGCTGAAAGATGTGGCGCTGAGCGAGTTCGCGATACTTATCCAGTTCGTGGTGCCCGCTATCCTATAGTAGATGTCATAGACGACGTTCTTACCCTCAGGGTCGGTGCCGCTCCAGGAGAAGGAGATTATATCGGAATTGTTGGACGCGGGCGGCGGGGATTGCGTGAAGCTAAGCTCCGGCGGGTCGTTGTTGTCCACTACCAGATCGAGAATGTACATGGCGGAGAGGTTGAGAGCGGTGCAGTCATAGACCTCGAGCATGACCTTGTAATTCCCATCCGGAAGCGAGCTCACGTCCATTACGAACCTCCCCGAGTTGGGGATGCCCTCTGCCAGATAGGTCCAGGCAGGTGTTTCCGTTCCTGTCTCAAGCCTCTGTGAACGGCTTATCCAGACCTTCAATCCCTCGGTCTCGGCGGGGTCGTCATCATAGGCGCCCCAGGTGAGGGTGGCCTTCTTCGCCGCGGGGGAGGTCAGTGCCTTCTCGGAGATGAGGGGTGCGTCCGGGTTATAGACCCTTATTATCACCCTGCTCTCTGCCGACATCTCGTTCCTGGTGTCCTTGACCACCAACCTGAAGGTGTAGATGCCATCACCCTCTTCGAGCTCGGTCGTATCAATGGTCAGAGAACCGGTATTGGGCTCATCCATCCTGAGCTCGGTCCAGTACGAGGAGGTGGAGAACATGTACATCAGGTCGTACTTGAGGACCGTCGTATCGTCCTCCTGGTCATCCGCGGTCCACTTGAGATCAAAGCTCCCAGTGAGGACATTATCGTCCCTGGGGTAGGTTATGGCGCACTCGGGCGCATCGTTGTTGTATATCGTGAACTTGGGGGATATCACTTCTGTCGAGAGCCCCGTTGAGTCCCTTATGACGACCTTCGCCTTGTAGGTGTACGCATCAAGATGCTGGGTCGAATCGAACTTGTAGGTCCCAGAGTTGGGAGCGCCCATCGCAAGTGCGGTATAGGTCGCACCCTCATCCGAGGAGAGGTAGATATCCGCTTTGAGCATGGTGGGCTCGTCCTCGTTGTCTGAGGCCGACCATTTGATGGAAGGTTGGCCCGAGAGCTCCTGCCCCTCCACAGGGGATATTATGCGCACCGTGGGCGGGTCAGGGTTGTTGATCTCGAAATCGAACCCGGTCGCGGCCTCGAACTCCATGGCGTCATTGTCCCTCACCAATGCCTTCAGCCTGTACCTGTCGCCATCCGGGATGCGGGGGTCCATGAGGTCCCAATCGTAGGAGCCGGTGTTGGTCAGGTCCGTGGCGATGGCGGTCCAGTCTATCCCCGGCCTTGAATAGTAAAGGTCAACAAGCACATCGGTGCCGTCCTCGTCATCGGATGCGCTCCAGTATATCATGAGGCTGCCCTCTGCCTTGTCATCGTCTAGCCCGTTCTGGATGAGCAGGTCGTCAAGGATGATGATCGGTGCGTCGAGGTTCAGGACCTTGACGGGGACGGTCACGGTGAAGGTCTCGTCCCAGTAGTCAGTTGCGGTGATCCTGATCTCGTAGTCCCCATCGAGCCAGACATGGTTCGCCCCGTTCATCTGGTTGGTCTTCCAGATGAACTTGCCGGCGGCAGGGACAATGCTGGTCCAGGTCTCGGAGGTCGTCCTCTTCACCTCGACCTTCTTGGATATGGGTTTGGTGGGGGCATCAACGTCTGCGGACGTGAACGATATCTCGGCATCCCCGGACAGGACCGTATCGGCAAGGGGGAGGACATCGGAGATGGAGGGCGGTGTCCCGTCTATGTCGAAGACCC
>JBFYMY010000149.1:0-5030 GCA_041304645.1 Thermoplasmatales archaeon | reverse complement strand
ACTCCTTAAAACGCAGAGGTAGCTAAGGACCCTTTTCCTCCGGAAAAGCGTCCACGGAAGGGGCCATCTCCGATTGCCCGACACGTCCATATCCTCGGAGGCCTCACCTCCGCGGGTTGGCCGGCTTGCTACCTCTGAAACCATATGAAAAACAGATGCAGAGGTAGCTAAGCTCGTCCACAACCCTTTTTTCTTTAGAAAAAAGCGTTGACGGAAAAGAACAAGCTACCTAAAATAGTGCTATGCCCTGCGGGTCATAGCACATGCAGAGGTAGCTAAGCTCGGCCAACGGCGCCGGATTTGAAATCCGGTGGGCACACGCCCTCGGGGGTTCGAATCCCCTCCTCTGCGCCATTTCTCTTTCGTCAATTTTATATTGATTACGAGAAATGGCGCGTGATAATGATCATATACGGAAAAAACTGGTCTATTCATGCTCCATATCGGTTTTTTCCTGGCCCTTTGATGTTGAATTACCGTCGCTATCAAGACACATCAAAGGTCCCCTCCTCTGCGCCATCTTTTTTTTAGTAAAAAAAAGACTTGGAAAATCACGAAGTGATCCTTCAAATGCATCTGGTGCTGGCTCATCGTCGAATTATGGACCCTCCAGATGTCACCTCCCATGCCCCAATTCAATTTTCTATCGAGAGATGCTCTGGACCCATAGCAAAGTTTTTATGAAAAAGAACGGTACTTGTCCCACATATCATCGGGTTGACCATCATGGACGTTACACCTTCCCAGAGCGGCTACGATAAGCTCGAGCGATTCCTTGACGATATGGAACAGGTCAGGGACCCAGGCTCCCTGGAGGAACCGTTCAGAACCCTCTGGCTCAGGGTCCACGGGCTCGACCCATCTTCCCTTGAGGGACTATCCGTCAGAGAAGGAGTACCGGTCCAGGACCTGATACCATCCACCATAGAGATCGCCCCTTCGGCAGGGTTGGACGCAGCCACGCTCGAGAGGACGGGGAAGATGAAGAGGATAGAGGTCCTCTCGCCTCAGGAGGTAGGACCCACATTCGAGATGAAGGTGGAGGAGAAGAAGTTGACCTTCAGGATGGCCGACGGCAAGGCTATCCAGTCCTCCAATCTCAAGAGGGATGCAGGTAACCTCATGGTCGGATTGCAGTCGAAGCTTGTCCCGCTCACAGGTCTCGGAGGGGATGTTCCGGCCCTCCAGGACATGATGAGACAGGTCGCCACGGCCTACAAGGAGGCCGATTATGAAAAAGCCGTCTCCATCTGCAACGAGATAGGGACAAGATTGGGCTCAGAGGACTTCAAGAAGGACATGCTCATAAAGGTCCAGAGAAGGATGTCCGATTACCAGCAGCTTGGTGCGGAGCAGACCAAGGCCAGGGAGGATTTCAAAGCCCTTGCCGCATCATTGAGGGAGAACAGGGATGATTTCTACACTATCGTAACGATTCTCATCAAGGGCCTGGAGGATTCAGTGAAGGGGCTGGGGATCGAAGAGGTTGCCGCAGAAGTGGTCGAAGTGGAGGAAGTGGTCGTCGAGACAACTCTCCCCCAAGGGACGACCAGGGATGTCCCCGAAACGCCCAAGGAAGAGGTAAAGCCTCCAGAAGCACCCGGTCCCACCCCGGAAGCGAAGCCAACGGAGCCGCCCGCTGCCAAGGAAGCGCTAAGGCCGGTCGTAAAGTTCGTAAAGAAGAGACTTACCCTTGTCCCGGAAGAAGCCCCCCCAGGACCCGAAAGGACCGAAGAGCTAAAAACCCCGAAAAAGAAACCCACCGAACCCAAGGACCCGACCCCATCGGCAGTGACGCCAACTGCGGAACCCAAAGTGAAGGTCAAGGCAACTCAGGCAGCATCCGATGACGATGAGAAAGCGGCCAGGCAAAAGGAGGCTACGGAGGCCTTCAACCGTATTCAGATCGTTCACAAGGCCGCAACGGCTTTACACAAGAAGGGGAAGGACGTGGGCCAGATCTTCGACCTGCTCAGGTACGCCGAGGAAGCGAGGAAGAAGGGCGAACTGAAGGCCTACATAGGGGTCTCGAAGCAGCTCGAATCCATGCTCCTATCCATGCAATCCAAGAAATGACCCCCCCATCTTGAACACATGTAAAAGATAAACTTATATACACTCCCCTTGTTGATAACGTGTAGCAAGTTCCCATGTCACGAAGGAAGGTTGCATGACCTGTGGGGTATGATATCCATGGACCCCCCCCAGCCGGCATCGAACTGCTGGGAAGGTTTATCTATATCATGCTTCATACACAAACCCCCGCGTGGCAGACTGGAATTGCCCGATGTCCAGCATATGGAGGGAAACCATGAAAACAAGTGCGTACGCGCTGGTCCTTGTAGGTCTTCTATTAGCCGTAAGCTCCTTTGCCATCCTGATGAACGGACCAGGATCGGCAGATGCTGCCAATACCGAACCTGAGGTGTCCAGGGTCCCGCCCAGCAACAAGCAGACCCCTTACATCCAGCACACGGGATGGTCAACGCTCGATATGGATTACAGGAAACCCGTGAACCAGCGGTGGCACAACTGGACAAATTACTTGCCTTACTACCCCCAGACCGATTACTGGTTCAGATGCAAGAACATGACGGAGGACTATACCTGGCTGGACGATGTCAACTTCACCACCAACGGTGAGGAGTTCGGCCTGTGCAAGGAGGACATCAACCTGACCCAGGTCGAGTCCGACCCCATGAACTTCACCTATCCCAGAAGGGGACAGAACCTAACGGCCCTGTACAACACAGAGATGAACGACATGGGCGTCATCAATTTGACCATCAACCCACTTGGGCTCACATCTATGGGGACCAATCCCCTTATGGGTCGTGGAAAGCAGCTCATGGTCGATGTATGGGTCGATACCAACGGTGATTACGATTTCGAGGACCCATCCCCCGATGCAGGGATAGAAGGGTGGATGTCCTTTGACTTCAACTGGTGGGATTCTCCCTACGACCCATTGAACCCGGGTGCCACCATAACACCATACACCACCAATTCTTCCGAGATGTGGAAGACCCAGAGGCAGATGGAAGAGTCCATGGACGGTATAGGCTACTGGCTCGACATAGACGAGGACGGACGCCCCAACATCCCCGGAGATATCAAGGGAGGAAGGGTATGGGTCCTCATCTGGAGGATCGATAACCAGCCCGACGATTTCGATAACAGGACCATGGACCTGATCCTCTACTGCGGTTACAACCAGAAGCTCAGCTGGATATCACTGCCGTTCAAGCATCCGGATAGGATCCCGCACGCTGACACCGGTTCCGATGGGGGCTTCCCGGTCAACAGGGAGAACTTCCTGCTCCCCCCGAACCATCCCGATCACGAGGATGCCTTATTCGATGATGAGCATCCCCAGCTCAAGGAGGGTATGAACATCCTCTTCGATGGAAGGAAGTCCTATGACCCGCAGGACGATGTTGGTCTTGATGGCATCGGTTACGGCCATCCGAAATGGGTGGCCGAGGACATAGGTGAGGCCAACAAGAACATAGACGACGGTGACCCTGAGGGGGAGGACGATTACGGAGAGACAGACACCCTTGTTTACAAATGGACCGGTGCAGCATCCTTCAAGGGAAGGGACTGGGCGATACCGATCTCGACCAACTTCCAGAAGAGCCCGCTCTTCAACTGGAGGGTCAGGCTCCCCGCTCTCGATGCTGGTATGGTCGCCAAGGACCAATGGCTCATTGTGAACGTCACGCTCACCGTGAGGGACAGGAGCAACCTGATAGGAACCCATACCATCAAGCTCCTGGCGTACAAGTCCCAGAACCCACCCGTAGTTACCCTTACGGTCTCACCCCAGATACCCAAGGAGTTCGCACCCGACCAGGAATCATATATCACTCCCCAGAAGGACATAAGGTTCAACGGGTACGCTTACGATAAGGACCCCAACACGGAGCTGAAGTTCGAATGGGAGCTCACCGGTCCGGACGGTTACTACCAGTATTACGAAGGGTTCAATATAATCGACACGACCTTCGATACATTGGGCGATTATTACGTCGTTCTCACGGTGTTCGACGGTCTAAAGACCGATATCAACACGCTTTCGACCAACAGGACCTTCATACTCCATGTGGTCAAGAACATACCCCCGGTGCCCATAATCAAGGCATCGCATGACCCTATTGGTGATGAATGGTACCTTAACGAGTTCAACACCACGAAGAACCGGGTGGTCTATTTCAACAGCTCTCTGTCCTACGACCCGGACGTGTTCGTAGAGGCCCAGCTCAACAAGGACCCCAGATGGCAGGGGCTTCCCGGGTTCGATGAGGACATGGACGGCCTCCCCGAGGTCCCGATGAAATACCAGTGGGAATGGGGAGACAACACAAGGACCGAGTTCTCGAGCTCGACAGAGGCCGACCACAGGTGGAACGAGAAGGGCGCCTCTTCCAAACAGAAGCTCTTCTGGCCCGTCACCCTCAACGTATGGGACGGAGAGTCTGTCGTTAAATCGCCCGAGTACAGGGTCCTTGTCAACATGCCCCCGACCGCAGAGGCGGGACCAAACAGGCCCACCCCCGAGGAGGGATATATCGAGGTCGGTATGCCCATAACCTTTAACGGCATAGGGTCCTACGATCCGAACGACGATGTCGATTACGACCAGAAGAGGGACAAGGACTACGTTGACAGGCTCAACTACACCTGGGACTTCGGTGACGGCAGCCCGGTAAGGAACGGAATGACCATCACCTACACCTACAAGAAGGCAGGGACCTTCACGGTGAAGCTCGTGGTGAAGGACAGGGGCGTCGGCTCTGTCCTGGATGACGACACCTGCACCGTAAGGATAATCCCATCCAACCAGGCCCCGGTCGGTATAACGAAGATAACGGCGGAGTCCTGGAAGGACATCAACAACAGGGAGGTCTGGACCAAGGTGAAGATGACCTTCGACGCCACGGATTCCTACGATCCTGACGGAGCCTTCTACAACGACCAGCTCGAGGAGACCAATCCCCTTGATGATCTTGTCGGGCTCACCTGGAACC
>JBFYMY010000148.1:0-3688 GCA_041304645.1 Thermoplasmatales archaeon | reverse complement strand
CGAAGGCCGGCAAGGATGAAGAAGAAGAAGAGAAGGAGGAGAAAGGGCCCCCAAAGAAGAAGACCAAGGCCTACGAGCCCGAAGAGATAGAGTGTCCTAGATGCAATAAGACGCTCACCATCGAATCACCGGAGAGGCCAATATCGATAAAATGCTCAAAATGCGGGGCCAAGCTCAAGATCGAAGAATAGGTCCGCAAGGTCCCATAGGACCTGAACGGTCCCTCTTCGGTGAGAAGTCCCTGAAATGAAGGCAGGATAGTCTAAAATAGGAAGAAGTAATACTTGTTTTGAATTCTCAGCAAGGGTGATACTGTTTGACCTCGGACCATTACGAGATCCTCGGCATCGAAGAGGATGCCACTCAAGAAGAGGTCAAGAGCGCTTACAGAAGGCTTGCAAAGTCACTTCATCCAGATATGAACAAGGATGATTCGACAGGGACCTCCGATAAGTTCAAGGATGTCAAGGAAGCCTATGAGGTCCTCTCAAATCCCCTAAAGAGGGAGAAGTACGACCTTGAACGGATGAGATCGAGGCGGGGTCAGACCGGTCCACCACCTCCTACCTATGCACCTCAGAAGAGGAACACATTCTTCTATTCTGGGCCTCCCATAGCCCCTCAAAGGGGTGCTGACATAAAGCTGTCAATAGCTATATCGTTCCAGGAATCCTTCCTCGGGATGAGGCGAGGGGTCGATATAGGGATGCCGGTATCTTGCGATCACTGCGGTGGTTCCGGTGCAGCTCCAAGTACTCCAGTGTCCAGTTGTCCCACCTGTAAGGGTTCAGGAGCGCTCCTGGCCCCTGTCCAGACCCCTCAAGGTTATGTTAATCAGAGGGTCCTCTGCAGTACCTGCAACGGTAGGGGCATACTCATGCAGCAGTTCTGTCCCAAGTGCTCTGGTGTGGGTCTGATAAACGGTGTCGAGAACGTTGCCGTATCACTTCCGCCCGGTGTCGAGGATGGTGCGATAATAAAGTTGAACGGTAAGGGTGGTCACGGCCTCGGTAACGGTCCGAGGGGAGACCTGCTAGTAACGGTCGTCGTCAAGGAAGAACAGAACATGAAGAGGGAAGATAACGACCTCTACATCGAAGAGTCCATATCTTTACCGAAGGCCGTTTTCGGGGGCAAGCACCGGGTGAACACCATAGAGGGGAGAAGGACCCTCAGGATACCGCCCATGACCAAGAGCAGGACGGAGTTCCTCATAGAGGGCGAGGGTTTTCCGGACCCGGTATCGGGAGAGCATGGTGACCTCTATGTCGTCGTCTACATAGACCCGCCCGAACAGCTGAGCGATAATGCCAGGACTCTACTGAAGAAGCTTGCTGTGGAGATGGGAGAGGACCTGGAACAGCTGGGAATATAGTTGGTCATCATCATCAAGGGCTAGCATCACATAGGAATGAAGAATGGGCCTTTTAGGAGGCATTCCCGGTATGATAACATTGGTGGGGATCGGCCATGTATTTTCGATCAGGGATGCTGTCAGGCATATAATATTCTCCAAGAGACCGAATGCGGTATGCCTCGAGCTTGACAAGCTCAGGTTCGAGATACTTGAAAGAGGGGACATCGGTAAGGAGGATGGACAGGTCCTTTCAAAAGTGCTTCATGGTATCTATGAGAAGGCCGCAAATGCCCAAGGGGCAACGGTCGGAGAGGAAATGCTCGGGGCAGCGGATGCCGCAAGGGACCTTGGCATCCCATATTTCCTTATAGATGTGGAAGCGACCCCAATGGTCAACGGGCTTCTAAAGGACATGAACCTTGTCCAGAAGGTAAAACTGCTGGGTTCTGTCGTAGGGGCCTATGTCGTCCCCAAGAAACTATTGATGAAGGAGATCAAAAAGATCGAGGAGGACCCGACAGAGGCTATGGAGCAGTTCGAGAGGGTCTTTCCCGAGCTCAAGAGGCGCCTCGTTGATTATAGGGACAGTTACATGGCCAACAGAATAGTCCAGTTATCGATGATGTACCCCCATACCCTTGCGGTCGTGGGGGAAGGCCACATAAAGGGGATAGAGGGGTTGCTCAAGGGTCACGACCTGGAGGTCATCCATCTCAAGGAGGTCACCTCCATCGCACGCAGGATCGGGAAGGGTGAGCTGCCATATCCCAGACTCTCCGACCCTTCCGGTAATTGCTCTTGGGACATATCCTTCGAGGTGGACCACTACCCATAGAAAAACTGCGCAATGACAATGTTTAAGTCGTCATTTCCTCTACTCGTACAGCATGATCGTTCCGGGATGGAAGAGGTCGGCTGCATCCTTTCTGTTCCTCTTTCTGTTCATATCCTCAGTGACCTTTGGCGTAAGCCTCTTCATCAGGACCTATGAGGTCCTCTCCTTTAATGGACAGACCGTGATAACCGGTCAGGTGCTAAGCACGGAAAGGATACCGCTCGAAGGCGTTGAGATCTCATGCGGAGGTTCCGTAAACAGGACGGGAGATGACGGGAACTTCTTCCTTGAAGGCGTACCGGAAGGTGAGATAAGGGTCACACTCTTCAAACCTGGTCACCTCCTTCTGGAGGTCCGATGGCTTGCATATCCTTTGAACGAACTCGGCGGGCCGCTGGAAGGGTCAGTGAACAATATATCCAGGGACATAGAATTGGTCCTGTACAGAGAGTTCAGGACCGAACAGCCGTACGGACCATATTCGAACGGTACATTGGACATTATCATCAGGAAGGATATGGGAGATAGTCCTTTTCCGGATTCCATCCAGGTCTCCAATGGGACGGAGTTCATAACATATCCATTGCTTTCGGATAGGAACGAGATATCTGTCATTGGCAACGGGACCTTCATGATTAGAACGACCCCAACAGGCCCCGTTCTGAGGTCATTCCACCCTGTGGGGTGTGAGGTCGATGTTACAGACCCCCTCATGGAACTCATCACTGGAACGGCCACAGAATGGCACTTTAAAGGGTCCATCTGTCTGAACCTGTCATCTTTGGCCGGCCCCACTACCGTCCTGATCGAGACCTTCGCTCATGATGGAACTGTTGTCATGGCAGGCTCATCCTTCCTTGACGCAGATAATGTCCAGACCGTATTGGAGATGGAGCGACCTGCTGGGATCTATACCGTTAGGGTCTCTGGAAAGGATGTCATAGATATGAATTTCGAAGACATCCCCGTGACCGAGGGCGGCCGGGCATTCGTCAACATCTCCCTTGCATCCGGAGGAAAGGATGTGGTCTATGAAGGACTTAAGGTCGAAGGCAATTATCATATGGCCGCTCTGAACATCGTTCTGGGCTCAATTTTCCTCCTAGGCGCGGTATTGGCCTTTAGGGATGGGAGCTGGTTCTTGATGGTCCCCATGGCATTGATGGGGTTCATTTCCAATGGAATAGTCCCATCGCCCATAGATCTGAACCACATAGTCTCTTCAATACTGTTGATAGCACTTATGCTCATATTCAAGCAGGAGAGGACCAGGCGCAGGTCCAGGCGGCCATAATGGTCCTCAGACCTTGTTCTTTTTTCTCTCAAGGTCATTATATGTGGTCAGTGTCCTTTGGACATCGGCGATTATCCTGTTCAGACCGTTCTCTGATGCTTCCATGAACTCCGGGTCTTCCTTGAACGATGAACAATGAGGGCATAGAGGGTCAAGACCAGGACCGTTCTCCTGAAGGGTCATGGGGAAGATCCTGCATGCG
>JBFYMY010000147.1:0-7922 GCA_041304645.1 Thermoplasmatales archaeon | reverse complement strand
ACTCGACACGGAATCCGGAAGGGAGGTGGTCATGTTCTCACTTTTCGACAGGCTCAGCCAGCGCAGCATCCCCGGAGAGGGCGTCGTCCACTCCCACCCTTCTGGTTCGACCCGTCCGTCCGGTGCCGACCTTCAGATGTTCTCGAGGTTCCCCGGGATCAATATCATCATCGGGTTTCCTTTCACCGAAGGGACCATGGTCGCCTATGACCGTCTGGGCAACAGGGTCGAGCTCGATATCGTCTGACCACACGAAGGATGGCTTACGGATGGACGGGGACATCCCCATAGATAGGCCGGAGGGCCTATTGGGCTCGCGTACGGGCCATCCCTCCGGCCTGGGCGGAGTGGGGGGTTTGGAATAGGGGATCGAGTGCGTTCCGTTTATAAAATATCGCATCACTCCGTAATGGACCATGAACTCAGTGTGTATTTATATTTTTTAAAGAGAACTTTGTAATGTTATATAACTAGGATAGGAACGGAAATTATTTAGTGACCGAAATACGACCATTATCTGGCATAATGAGGCATACATACATTATCAGGTTCGGCATCGTAGCACTTCATGCCCTTCCCAGCATCTCATCGGCAAGCTCCCTGAGGGCCTCGCAGATGGCAGGGTCAAGGCCCGCCCCGTTAAGTGATGATCTCCCCCTTTCGGTCAGCTCCGAGGCTAGTGCACGTGACCTCTCAACAGCGCCGGAGGCGGCCACGATGTCCCTGATCCTTGCAGCATCCTCGAGCTTCAGTTTGGGGTCCCCCAGTCCGTTCAGGAGCGTCGATGCGTCCGCTTCGGACACCCTTTTCAATGCATCTACGATCAAGAGGGTCCTCTTCCCCTCCCGGAGGTCAGATATGTCCTTGACCCCTCCCTTCTTCGGGTCACCGAAGAGGCCCATGATATCATCGGTCAACTGGAACGCAATGCCTACGGGAACAGCGTAGTCCGACAGCGCCTTCAGCGCCCTTTCTGGTGCACCGTGCAGAACGGCCCCTATCAGTAGAGGGCCTTCGAATGTATATCTTGCTGTTTTGTAATGATGGACCTTAAGCACCAGGTCCTCGGTCCATCCAGGTAGTTCGACTGAGCAGAGGTCCAGGACCTGACCGTACCCGGTGTCCCTGACCATATCGGCCTGAAGGGACAGGGCTTTGACGAGGTTCCGGGGGGGGAAACCAGAAACGAGGAGGGCCTTCTCGGCCAGTGCTTCGGCGAGGTCCCCGCCTATCAATGCCATGTTGTCCCCGAACCTCTCCGGGTCACCCCTGTAGCCCCTCTCCCTGTGAACGGCCCGAAAATGCTCATGGAGGGACCTGCCGCCCCTCCTCTCGGGGGAGCGGTCCATGAGGTCGTCGTGTATCAGCAGCATGTCCTGGACGAGCTCCATGCTCAATGAGGCCTTCCTGACCTTCACCATATTCCGACCGCCAACGGCCATGTATCCCAGGATGAGCATGACCGCCCGGATCCGCTTCCCACCCCTCAAGGTGTATTCCCGGATGGCATCCAGGAGCTCCCTGGCCATCGGGTCGTCCAGGCTGAGAAGTGACTCCCGGTCGAAGAACTCCCTGATATGACCTTCCACCATGGCCCTTTCGGATGCTAGCATTTCCCTGGCCCCCACTGGAAGAACCCCCTGGTCGGACACATAAGAAGGTTACTCGAATTATAATGGTTCTGCTTCCATGGGGCCGTTATTAACTACGAAACATATTAATCGTTAAATATTCCATGTTCCTTCCACTCGAATGCCAACCTATGAAACATGAGGGATGGAAAATGACCAACCTGCTGACCAATAAATGGACCGAGGATATTAGAGCTAACCTGCCCAAGTGCCCTGCCTGCGGTGGACCTGTCGAATACGGGTACCTCGTTTCGAAGGATGCCATACACTGGGCCTCGGGGATAGAAGGGAACAGGTTCACTGACCTCGAGGAGCCGATAACCGGTCCCTTCAAGAAACCGCTGGGCGTCGGAATGGCCAGATGCCACAAGTGCCGCCTCTACGTCTCTGTCTTCTCACCCAAGTAGGAACGGCCATTGAAGCCCGGTCCGGCATTTCCTTCATTGACCGACCACATAGGCTCCCCTATAGGTCATCATTCCTCATCGAGGGTAATGGTCCCCTTGATGATGGGGGGCCCTTCCACCACCTCTTCCTTGGGCGGTGTCCTGAGCATTATTGATTCCTTGGGTATCTGGAGCACCCTTCTCTGGTCGAAATCCGTACCCGTGCCAACCTTGTTCCTCTCGCTATCGCCCTTGAGGTCCTTGAGGTCGAACTCGACCTCGGTCTCCTTCTTCGAGAACCGGTAGCCTATATACCCCAGGACCACGAGCATGATGGCCAGGAAAACACCCACGACGACTGCAACTATTATGGCCAGGAGCCTGTTCTCCTCATCCTTGATGCGCCTTATGGGCCTGTACTCGTTTATGATGAGCGTATCGTTCGACCATGACCACGCCCCTGTCCAGTCCACGGCGGATATGCTCAAGGCATAGTCCCCGACCGCCGAGAAGTTGTGGAAGAGCAGCAGGAACAGGATGTCCCCCTTGGGGGTGATGAGAAGGTAATCCTCCTTTGAGCCGTCCCCCCACCGGACCGTCACGTTCAATGTGTCCATAGGGTCATCAAGCGTGAGAGTGAGGGAGACCCTGCAGGTCCCGTTCTCGTTCAGTTCGAAGGTCTGATTCGAACCCGATACATCCATTTCGGGCGGTCGGTTGACAACATGGATCGACCTCTCGAGGACGAACGGTACTACCGTCTCGTTCCCCCATAGGTATGATAATGTGGCCTTGTAGGACCCGAAGCTCGAGCCGAGCTGATACCTGATGATGTCCCGTACCTTTGTCCTCTGCATCTCCTCCTTTCTCGTTTCGAGCGGAACGTAACCCCCCTGGTCCCTCATGACGGATATGACCGGGTCACGCACGCCCTCCGGATCGACCCAGGGCTTGTACTGGAGGTACAGCCACCTCTCCTCTATGTAAAGCTTGAAGGTCTCTTCGAACAGAGCAAGGTCGGCGGTCTTTGCGCTCAACGTGTCCAGTGTCCTGTTGCCGTAGTTCTGGGCCTCCAAGGAGAAGGTGATAGTGACCTTCGTCCCGGGGAGGAACCTGCCGAGCCTTCCGGTCGTATTACCGGGCCCGAGCCTTAACGAGAACGGGCCCCTTTCGGACAATTGGCCCTGGCCGGGGTCCGCCCTGGCCTCCAACCAGTATGCGACCAGACCGCCCGCCCCCCAGGGCGCCCACGATACGGTGAATCCCGAGACCCCCACGGATGTGATCTGTGTCGATAGGTTCTGAGGCACCCTGGGATAGACCCTCACCGGCCAATCAGTGCGGACCGTCACGTTGCCGTCATCGACAAGGAGCACGATGTGATAGGTGCCCACAATGGTGTAGTTGACCTTGATCATAGGGCCTGACAGGTTGCCGAAGCCCGGAACGATCCACAGGAACGATAGCGCATCACCGTCGGGGTCCGACGTCCTCCCGGCATCGAGTACTATCTCGTCCTCCAGCCTTGCCCAGTCTGGACCGTCTATCACGACAAGGGGGTCATTGGTCCTCTCAAGGACCGTCAGGGGTACCGTAAGCTGGGAGGTCGAGTTCGAACCTATGGCGTGGAGGGTGATGGTGGTCGGTCCAAGGGGAAGGTTCGGAGGTGTCATGATATAGACCGTCGCCGATCGGCTCCAGAAAGGTTTCACGAGCAGGGCCCCTGTTGGGACCTCGAAAGTGACCCCGGGATCGGGCGATGATGCTTCTATTCGGAAGTGGTCCTTCCTGTTCCCGGTATTATGGACCCTTAAATCGATGGACCTCCTTGCATCCCTCCGGATATCAGTGAATGGACTGTCCAGTGCGATGGTCGCCCCATGGGTCTCGGGTATGGGGGCAATGGTCGAGACCAGGACATTGTTGGATTCGTTCCTCTCCGCCACATCGAGATTGAAGTCTACCGAAACGCTGAAGTTGAAGGGGGCCGTCCCCGTCTGGTACGGATAGAAGGAAACGTTCTTGGAACCCCTTGGGTCGAGCTGGAGAGAGCGAGTGGTATTGAAGTCACCTATCCGCAGGAGCAGGTCGAACTTCATCGCCGATGTCGGCCCTCTGTTCTCGACTGTAACGTTGATGACCACATTGTCATTGGCTATGACGGGCCAAGGGCTCGCGCTCCAATCCGATATCCGAAGGTCCGGTGACAGTGCCATGAACCGCTCGTAGGCCCCATCGTATATGGCCTTGTACATAGCGGACAGGTTCTCGGCCCCTGCTATGATGTTCTCCACGGTAAGGTTCCAAAGGGTCGAGTTGAAACCCCTCACCCCCTTGTGCCTGCCATCATTGTCCCAGTTGTCGATGAACTGTGTGAGCATGGTTTTGTAGTTTGCCCCGACCTTGATGGTGGATGCGTCATGGTCCACCATGGTCGTTGGAGGGAGCCCCCTGCTGTTCACCCACCTTGCCAGTTCCGCCGTTGCCGAATAAAGACGTGTGCCGTTCAAGGATGACGGGGGGTCGAACTCCCTGTACCAGAAATCGTCTATGAGAACGTTCATGTTGACGTCCGTCCATAGGTACGCCTCGTAGTAGAGCTGGTACGAGGTCTCGGTCGTGGTGGCCGGATTGTACCGGGGAACGACGGATTGGTCCCACTTCGAATAGTCCGTATGGCCGTACTGGGTCATATCGCCGACATACTTCGACAGGACGCCCACATTATAAGCGGCCCTGTGCTGGGTCGCCGCTCCGGGCCTCATCCCGTCCATCATCCACGCGGTCAGGTTCTCCATGCTCCTGTTGGCCAGGGTCTGAACGTAGGTCGGGGCATCTATGACCTCCCAACCCTTCCTGTTGTTTATGAAATAATTTGTGTAATCCCCCTCGAGCCCATCATCCGTCCAGGCAAGGAAATTATCGTATATCCCGGGCCTCGAATGGGTATCGTCGTAGGATATGTCCTTGGAGTCGGCCCCGTTCCATAAGTACCAGTACCTGAGGAACTCGGCCTTCTCGGGCTCGCTCTCGTTGAAGATGTGATATGCCTTATCGGCTATTATGTCCTGGATGCCGTAGTTCGGGTACGCATCACTGTCATCGTTCCCGTCGGTCCAAGCGATCGCGTTCCCTGCGTTCTCCAGCGAGAGGAGGGAGGATATTGGGAACGCCAGTAGTGCGATCGTGAACAGAACGAGAGCGGACCTGACACCGTGCAATCTAACACCCCTACCCCCTTAGGGAGCCTGATGGAGAAAAACCTTTTGAATGACAGGCCCCCCACCAATGCCCCCTATCAACTTTTATTAAGGGACAGGCCCTGAGGGGTCCGATGACGGGATTCCTTTACCTTTCGGGTGAGAACCCGCCCCTTGCGAGGGCCGAGCTCCTATCGGCCTTACAGGCCATGGGGGTCCATGGGCAACCCGTCATATTCCTGGACCGTATAGCCCTTTTCGAGGAAGATATACCCTCGGGGCTCGTCAACAGATTGGGAATGTGTCATTTTGCCGGGGTCCTTGAACGGGTCTCATCTCCTGAGATGGAGAGCATTATGGCTGCTGTGGGATCGACCATCGAAAGGCTCGACGAGGGGTTCTCCCTTTCACCCATGGTCAGGATGCCAAGGGGAACGCTCCCGTTCAAGGCAGAGGAACTTTTCCACCGTATCGAAGGCGCGATAAGGGCGGCCGGGAGAAGGCTCAGGTTGAGGATGCCAGACCGTAAGATATTCGTTGTAGTGGCGAAAGAGGCCTATGTGGGTCTTATCACCGAGACATCCCCCAGGTCAGAGCTGATGTCAAGGAGGGGGTCCAATCTAGCATTCTCCAGACCCGTCATGATGGACCCGAGGGTCTCCCGGTCAATGGTCAATCTCCTTGGCCTACCGGTGGGCAGTTCCATACTTGACCCGTTCATGGGACCAGGTGGACTGATAATGGAAGCGGCAAGGATGGGGTACGACTGCACCGGTATCGAGATGGACCCGAGGGTCCTCGAGGGGGCATTGAAGAACCTTGACAGAGAGGGTCTTTCCGAACGTGTCCTATCTATCCTGGGCGATTCCAGGTCCATCGGTTCCATCAGGGGCGTGACTGCGAAAGCCCCCTTCGACGGCCTCCTGACCGACCCGCCCTTCGGAAGGTCGGCAAGCTCGGGTGGAAGCGACCCGGGAGAGCTTCTGAGGGCCGTACTATCGATGACCAGACCGCTCCTGGCCGAAGGTGCCCCCGTGGTCCTTGACGCACCCGATGAACGCATGCTCAACGGTATGGAAGGGTACGAGCTCTCTTCCGTCCAGAAGATCAGGGTCCACAAGAGCCTTACCAGGCACATTGGCGTCCTGAAGGTCGTCCGATAGTGACCCGTCCTACTTCTGAGGGGGGGGCACCTGTCTGGGTGGTGGCATTGAGACGGGCGCTGCAACGGGCCTCGCCACCATGGGCTGCACTGGGACCGGCCTCATCGGGATAGTTGCCGGGGCCCCTGCCGGAACGGGCCTTGCCTGGGGGAAAGAGACCGGTGCGGCCATAGCCGGTTTGGGTGCCTGAACAGGGGTCGGTGCGGTCGTTGCTGGTGCCAGTTTTGCCTCTGATGGGGCGGGGGGAAGTCCGGGTTTCGATGGCGGTGGCAGCTGCGGAACCGACTCTTTGGGCTCCAAATGCGGGGTATCCTCCTTGAACTGCTCCTTCACGGCCCACGGTCTGTACTCGCCCTTCTCATCATAGCCGGTATCAACGGGCGATATGAAGATCTGGTTGTACCTGGATATGAAGACGAACATGGCCGTTGCGAATATTATCAGGAGCATCAAAGGGATAAGGATCTCATAGAGCTGAAGGCTATTGTCCTCTTCCTCATAGAAGTTCTCTTTCCTTATGTTCATGATCCATGATTCCTTGACCTCTCCCTTCTCGCTTATGGGCAGGTCCCCCTCCAGGACGATGGACATCTGGTGAGGGCCGGGGGTCGACGCCACCCACCGGAACCTGACGACCTTGTACTGACCGATCTGGAGGTATGTTATGTTCGCCCTGTCTATCTCGAACGAGCCATCATAGAGGACGACGTAGAGCGGTTCGAAATGGGAGGGATGGAGGTCCTTTGAACCGACATTGGAGATGTTCACCTGGAAGGAATAGGTCAGGTCGCGCTCTCCGTTGAGGACGCCTGTGAACGGTTCATTGTTCATCCTCCGTTCGGTGAAATCGAACATGAGCCTGTAGAAGTTCACCACAATGGGTATCCTGTACTCTATCTCGCCCGAGAACCCGGTCCTGGCGGACCCTCGAAGGTGCACTGTGATGTTGTCTATCTCAGCGACTGTATCGGCGGATAGGTCGAAGAACAGGGTCGCGTAGGAGGACCGACCGTACGGGACATCGATATATGTGTTCTGAAGCCTGAGCCAGGAGTGGGGATTGTCCACGAATCCGAGCTTCACCGTAAGAGCGATGTTCCCGAGGTTGGTGACCTTCACCCTGACGGCCCTTGACAGGTCATGGTCCATGGAGAACTGGAGGGGTTTCTCCTGTGGGTCTATCTCCATCTCGAAGTTGTAGAACGGCTGGACATGGAGCACGAGGTCGACCTTCGTCAGCGTCGAACCCTTCTTGCCACCATTCTTGGTCTCGTTCTGGGAATAGCCGGTCACCGTGATCTTGTACCCGTCGTACCAGTTCCTGGCCGGATCGGAAGGGAACGGGGTGTCCGGGTTCGTGTCCGCTGCCGCGTTCTGCGGTATGTCCACGTAGAGCTTGAGCGTGACGACCTCGTTGCTGCTAATTTGAATTTGATCCATCTCGAGCTCGGCCCAAGGATGGTTCACTGAGAGGTTGAAGGTATCGACGTCGTTCCCGGCGTTGCGCACATTGACGTCAAAGACCAGCTTACCGCCAAGGAA
>JBFYMY010000146.1:0-14702 GCA_041304645.1 Thermoplasmatales archaeon | reverse complement strand
CCATCTCGTCCAGGTCAGACCCATCCTCTACGACCACCTTCTTCTTCGGCTTTACGGTGATCTCCTCGGGTTCGTCCTCGAACTCGACCTTGGGCGTCCTCTTGCCCTTTTTAGCGGGCTCAGGTACCTTCTCTTCCTCTTCCATCTCGTCATCGGCCCAGTCTATCTTGGCTTTTTTCGGCATGAGCATCATCCCTTTTTCATTTCCCTCTTTGCTTTTCGAAGCGACTCCAACAATCCTGCGTATGATGTCTTTCATGGGATATATCTATTTTGTTCTGTTTAGCGATAAAAGATGTTATGATGACGTATTTTCTGTGAGAGGAGGAAGTTAAGGCCGGCCGCAGCGGGAAAACAATATATCATCCGTTGCACCCTCCAGTTGCCACAGCCGGGACCAGAGGCCGGCCCAGGGGTCCAGTGAAGATGGAGGAGCAGACACCGGAAGAATTCGGGGTGGACGCAGGAACGACCAAGTCCAGGTCCGCTGCCTGGTCCCGCGTCGATCTGGAGAGCGAAGGCGCCCTAGCCGTCGGCTCTCAGATAAATGCCCTCAAGGATGCCACGGACGGATATGTCGTCCTGGGAAGGAGCGGCTCCTCGCACACAAGATGGGGAAGGAAGGGCCTGCTCGAATTGGGTGCTGTCGGTGAACATCAGACCTCGGGGGAGGACCTGTTCGGGAGGAAGGTGATGGTGGACGCGGCATTCCCCCACATCATCTTCATCTGCGGGAAGAGGGGGAGCGGCAAATCCTACACCCTTGGCATACTCGCAGAGGAGCTCGTCAGATCTGCGATAGGCGTAGGGGTGGTGCTCATTGACCCCATAGGCATCTTCTGGTCTCTGAAGAAGGAGAACGCATCCGAGTCGGAGAAGGACGATATGGTCAGGTGGGGCCTCAGGCCGCAATCGTTCCCGGAGGCCCGTGTACTGGTCCCGAGCGGTTCAAGGATGGAGAAGGAGGGGGCCGAGGACGGTCCGTTCACCATAAGCGTTGGGGAGATGACCGCCGATGACTGGTGCCAGGTGTTCGAGCTCGAGAGGTTCAAGACCCAGGGCCTGATGATAGGGACCATCATAGAACAGGTGCAGAACGGTTTTGATTCCGTGAGCGAGGGCAGGATCCTCCATGTCGAAGGCAAGGGGGACAGCTTCTCCATATCCGATATCATCCAGTGCATAGAGACCTCGCTCCTCATCAATAGCAAGACCGGGGGTTTCAGCCCACAGACCCGGAGGTCCATATCCGCCAGGTTCATGGCGGCCTCGGGATGGGGTATATTCGACCTTGAGGGGACCCCTCTTCGGGACCTGTCCTCCCCCAACAGGATTACAGTCCTCGATGTCAGCGATCCCAACCTTGGTGATTCCAAGAGGAGCCTTATAACGGGGATAGTCGCAAGGAAGGTCCTATCCGCCAGGATAAGGACGGCAAGGCTCGAGGAGAACGGAACCGTCGATGATGCTGACCCGGACAACATACCTGTCACCTGGTTGCTCATAGATGAGGCACATATCATCCTGCCCCATGGCAGGCAGACCACTGCCACCGAGGCGCTGGTCGAATATGCGAAACAGGGGAGGAAACCTGGCTGCGCCCTGATACTTGCGACGCAGCGCCCGGCATCCACCAGCGACGAGATCCTGTCACAGGTGGACATCCTGATAGGTCACAATCTGGCGCTGGAGGATGATATGACCGCAATGAGGAGACGGGTCCCATCCAAGCTGCCAGCCGAGTTCGCAAACTCCGATTTCATACGGGCCATACCCGTTGGCACTGCCATAATCGCCGACCAGAGGACGCAGCAGAGGGCGTTCCTCCTCAGGGTCCGTCCAAGGCTCTCGCATCATGCCGGCTCATCGGCCATGCCAAGAGCGTTCATGGAAAATCGACCCGTCCCCCAGCCGCTTCCCATATCATCCACCTCGGCAAGGACCCAAGGCATGACCCAACGCCCCTTGGGGCGCCAGGGGAGGAAGGCCCATGCCCCGGAGCCGACTGCGGTTCAACAGCCAGGACGATCCTCTGCAGCTAAGTGGTCAGCAGCCCCGTCCCCCGGGACCGTACCATCGTCGGGCATGGACCTATCCATTGGGCTCAAGGGAAGGTCCCTGCTCATGCTCGATAATGACGCTAACAGGACATTGAAGGCCATTGAGGCTTCCGGCGGCGTGAACGGGGTCATAACCTTTACCCGGATGCATCCTGACCGGCTCTCGGTCCCCCCAGCCCTTGGTGAGACCTCCAATTACTGGCTCTCATCCACCCCGGGCGAGAGGACGATACCCCCCACTGACCTTCAGTCCATCTCAATGGAAGCACAGGCCTTCCTGGAGGGTAGGAAGGGGTCGGTCGTATTACTTGAAGGGGCCGATTTCCTGCTCAGGAACAACGGGGACGGACCGCTGAGACGGCTCCTCCAGGTCCTACATGAGAAGGTCGTCCTGGGCGAGCATACGCTCCTGATCGTGCTCGAGCCTGGTGCCGGTGAGGACCTCATAGACCTTGCGGGTTCGGAGGCTGACGTCGTCCTGGGAAGGAGCGAGCCCTCCACTGGTCCCCCTGAAAAGAAGGGTCCGGCACCCCAGGGTGCCCTGACCCGAAGCGAGCTAGTATGGATGTGCACGGTCCTTGGACTGTCCACCGAAGGCACTGAGGAGGAGCTGCTCCAAAGGATGGACGCTCTCAGGAAGAGCGGGACCCGGCAAGGTGAGGATGAAGGGACGGCAAATGCGGTCTCCAGCGTGGAGGAGGCTGTTGACGGGACCAGGCAGGTCCTCGGTGAGAGGATGGCGGTCAAGAACGCCATAACCGAGCTGGAATCCAGGATGACGATCGGCGATGGGGCCTCCGGAAGTCTTCAAAGGAAAGGCAGGAAGAAGAGGGCCGGGAAGGGGAGGCCCCGACGGCTCGTGCTCGTCTGGGATGATGTCAACAAGGTGGCTAAGGAAGGCAGCAAGGAGGAGATGGAGGCCATCATGGTCGAACTTGATGGTATCAAGGAGAGGGCGAGCGTACCCCTCCTCAGGGGTACAGTAATGCCCCAACAGGACCCCCTTGTGATGGAACTCATCGAAAGGATGGAAAGGGACCGGAAGGAGGACATGCGCAGGCTGGGGGAGATCGAGAAGGCCCTGAAGGAGGGCTTGGAAGGCCTGAAGGCAGCATCCAGGAGCGAAGGTCCAAGGTCCAAGGGACCGCCCGCTCCAAAGACCGAAGATGAACAGGGTCCTACCTCGCAACCGGGCAAGGTCCGCATGAAGTCAAGGGTCGTGAAGGAGGGGCAGGAAGCCGTCATCGTGAGACCTTCCATCTCCGAAGGAAGGGGCCTGGAGGCGGCTAGGGGCGACCTGAAGCGATCGTTCTTCAAGGGGCCCAGGGAAGTGGTCGAGGAACTGTTCCCGGTCTTTGCGCCCCTCTACAGGTTCAGGGTCCGATACAAAGGATGGCTCCCTGGCTCGAGCAGGGAGGGGGACATCCTCTTCGATGCCCTCCTGGGCGAGATCGCCTGGATGGGCGGGTCGGGCCTCAAACGGAGCTCGGGCCTCCCAAGGCTCCTCTCCCTCACCGATAAGGAATCGGCGCTCATGGTCAATCTGACAAAAGCGGCCAAGGACGATGAGAGGCTCTCCCGGGATGCCTCCCTCACCCTAAGGGATACGAGAAGGCTCCTCACGTCCCTTTCTAAGAAAGGTCTTGTGAAGCGCAGGACGCAGGAGGCAAGGACCTACGTCTATTCGCTCCCGGACGATCTGGACCTGCCGGGAAGGCCATGGTCGCAGGACATAGGGCTCAGACCGGAGAAGGCCTCGGTCGAGGAGAGGCTGCTGGGACCTGTGTTCAGTTCAACGGATGCCGAGCATGTCATATCCCATTTCCTTGGCGGGACCCGATTGATCGAACATGACACCATCCATTATCCTTACTTTGCCGTAAAGGTCTCCGGGGAGGGACGCGTCCGCTACATAGCGGTGGATGGCAGGACCGGAAAGGTGGACCGCGAGATTTCATCGGTATTGGCCAAAGCCCTCAAGAAGGCTTGATATGGCCGTGGTGGCAGTACGGTTCGGGGACCCTGTACCCCCAGACCATGGAAACCTTTTAGAACAATGCCCCTCCTCCCCAATCCCAGTTCATATCGGTCGGTGACCCTATTGGCGCGCAGGAGAAATATCGAAAGTGAGGTTAAGGAGAAGGAAGAGGAGGAGAAGGCATTCAAGCCTGAGGTGTTCAACGAGGTGGACCACATGCAGAAGGAGAACCGCTCGGCCAAGATGCTGGGCATCTCTCTCGGCGTTGCAATCCTGGCCGGAGTGGGGTCATTCCTCCTCATGCGGTTCTCACTGCTCATCGGAGGGGGTTTCCACTTCTACCTGCCGATCATCTCCCCGGTCCTCTTCTTCGCTCTTGTCATCTATCTGTTCACGAGGTTCGGGATCGTGGTCAGGTCGCTCGACTGGAAGAAATGGTTGGAGAACGGGGCGATGTACGTACTGACATGGTTCGTCATCTGGATGCTCTCCATGAACCCGCCGTTCACCGACCTCTCCGCTCCGGTCATCTCCAAGGACCTGGTCCAGCTCGACCTGGAGAACCAGATGAACATATCCTATATCGACTACGGCGGCGAGCGAAAGATGATTATAGGGGACGAGACCGCTTCCGAGAAAGAGATAGCCCCCATAGAGGACATGAACGGGCTGAGGAACGTATCTATCTTCGTTGTAGTGACCGACAACTGGGACATGGACAGCGTCGATCTGACCCTCCAAAGGCTCGTCCTGGGCGAATGGAAGGAGATGACGGACCATCCCGCGCTCAATATTTCGCTCGGACCTGTCAAGGACAAGACCTCGTTCGAACCTTCGAAAAAAGAGGTGAAGGAGCTGAAGAAGGTCTGGAGCGGCGGTTCCGAGGAGATATGGGAGGAGAACCTCTACGGTCTTCGAATCGAGGTTAGGGACCCGTCCTCATCGGACCTCAGGGACCAGATGGACCTGAGGCTCCTGGTCAAGGCCTCTGACGCATCGTCAAACAAGGCCGAACATGAGGTCCTCTTCTCCATAAAGGTCAGTTGACACCGGTCCGCTGGAATTCACGGTTCCGACGCTCGAACGTGAAAAGATTGATTATGTACAGGCGCCCATGATGTGGCGGCCTTTCATGAGAGCGGTCTAAAAGGAGGTCCTCCGATGCCCAAGGTCAAGGTCCTGAAGGACGAGGAAGAGGATGAATGGGACATTTCCGATGAGGATGCCGAGTCCGCCCAGGAGACCCCGGTGAGGTCCGGCTCGCTTGAGAAAGGGGCGAAAAGAATGGACCTGAAGAGCAGGGAGCCCCCTTCCGCCAGGAACGCTCCCAAGAAGGCAGGTCCGTCCAGGGGAAAGGCAAAGGCGGATGGATCGGCCCCGAAAGGACCTCTTGGGAAGAAGAAGGGTATGGGGGTCCTCAAATGGACAGCACGGATCATATTGTCCCTTCTCATCGTCTTTTTCCTCTTTGCCCCGTGGTTCCCGTTCCACGACATCAGGGAGGCGACCGGCCTTAACAAGCTCAAGGACCTCATGAGGCCCTATAGGGACTTCCCGGAATGGGTCAATGTATCCATGGAGATAGTCTTCGACCTGACGGTCAGCAACGGGGAGGCCGACGAGGTCCAGATCAGGGTCGCCCCTGCCTTCGACATCCCATCGGAGCCCGAAAGGGCCGTTAAAGAGGATTTCGTCATCCAAGACGTCCTGGACATCCAGCTGACACCCGACCCGACAATCCCTCTCCTCGACTGGGATACCGAGAGGAACACCATGACCGGTTGGGAGCTGGAGAACGTCAGAGGGGCCCGCCAGTACAAGGCCAGGTTCGATGCGGCCCTCCATTCCCACAGATGGGACCTGGACGAGGATGATTCTGGGACGGTCACCGACATTCCCCAGACATACAAGGATAGGTACCTGGACGACGAATGGGTGGTGGAGAAGAGCGGCTCCTTGGTGGATGAGGACAACAACGGGATACCGGACCTTTACCGATACCATCCGTCTGCACCCCCGATAACGAAGATAGCAAAGGCTATCACGAAGGACGAGGACACGGTCTTCGGTATGGTCAAGGACATCTACCAGTGGATCAAGGACCATTTCAACTACACAACAGCGTCCCAGAGGATAGCCGACGAGAGGGAGTACGGCTCCTATCCGAAGTACCCCCTGGGATGCCTCAGGGACTGGTACGGCGACTGTGACGACCAATCGCTCCTGATGGCGTCCCTTTGCAGAGCTGTCGGGATCCCGGCATGGTTGGAGATAGGCTACCTCTATGACCCCCTTGAAGAGACCTGGGGCGGGCACGGCTGGTTCAACGTCTATATACCCTTGAAGGGGGGGGACTACGTCATCGCACCCATAGACCCCGTCAACAGTGAGTTCCTGTTCAGGGACCCCTACAGGATCACTGACTGGATAGACACGGGAGAATTCGTCAGAGTGGAGGGGGAGGACATCTTCAATCTGGACTACTACTACAACTTCTTCAGCATCAGGAGGTCCGCGGGCGTGACCCATGATATTGAGATTACCACCAATAACATCAAGTTCGAACCTCACGGCCATCTGAAGGTGTACGTCGATGAGAAGGTGAGCCCGGGGAACCTGCCCGGTAGCCGGACGCAGCTATCGACGCCAGTTCCATCGCCTCTCCTATTGACCCCCCTTCTTCTCCTGATGATGGTGCCAGCCGTCAGGTCGTTCACCAGGAGAAGGACGCATTGAACAAGGGGTGAGTATTATCTATCCCATGTTGCATGGACCGTCATGGAGCGCAGGATAGAGATAGACGGCTGGAAGAGCGGCATAAGGTTCTCCTCATGCCACATGCTCCTGAGGCATGACAAGTGCTCGAGGCTCCATGGCCATACCTACTGCGTCCACCTCAGGGTCACAGGTTCCGTCAACACTGATATGATGCTCTTCGATTTCGGCAGGGCCAAGGAGGTCCTGAGAGAGCTCGCGGGCGAACTAGATCACAGGACCATAATACCGACCGGGAATGAGGAGATCGGAGTTACGAGCTCGGAGGACGGAAGGAACGTCGTCGTGGACCTGGGGGGCAGGACCTACTCCATTCCCAAGGAAGACACCATCCTCCTGCCCATAAGGATGTCAACGGCCGAGGAGATATCCAGGTACCTTCTGGACAGGTTCATCAAGGAGGCGTCTCTTGGGCCCAATATCACAAGGATAGAGCTGGGCGTGGACGAAGGTATGGGCCAGGGTGCCTGGTCCTCTATGGACCTTAAGGCCTGCGGTGCTGGATAGGAAGGGATGTCCCTGAGGTGTGTAGTACTTCTTTCGGGAGGCATCGATTCCTCCACGACCCTTGCCATGGCAAGGAACGAGGGATACACATGCACCGCTTTGACGATCCTCTACGGCCAGAGGCATGATAGGGAGGTCAGGGGCGCAAGGATGGTTGCGGCTTCCCTTGGTGTGAAGGACCACAGGACCGTAGAGCTCCCGCCGCAGCTCTTCCAGGGGAGCGCCCTGACCGGGGTCGGCGAGGTCCCGCTCGATAGGGACGTCTCATCCAAGGAAGATATCCCATCCACATATGTTCCGGCAAGGAACCTGGTCTTCCTCTCCATGGCCGCAAGCCTTGCCGAGTCCATCGATGCTGATGCCATCTTCATCGGAGCAACGGCTGTGGACTATTCCGGGTACCCTGACTGCCGAAAGGAGTTCTTGGATTCTTTCCAGAGGACCGTGGACCTGGCGACCAAGAGAGGGGTGGAAGGACGCCCCATCGTTGTCCGGGCCCCCCTGCTGGACATGACCAAGGAGCAGATAATTTCGAAGGGGGTAGAGCTCGGATTGGACCTCTCCCTCACCTGGTCGTGCTACAGCGGGGGCGAAAGACCTTGCATGAGGTGCGATTCCTGCCTCTTCAGGGCGAAGGGGTTCGAGCTGGCAGGCATCGGGGACCCGCTGCTCTCCAAGGGGGTGTCAGAGCGGACCTCAGGGTGACGGAGATCTTTCCCTCATTCCAGGGGGAAGGGGTGCACACAGGGCTCCCGACCACCTTCATCAGGCTCGCCGGGTGCAGCCTGGAATGCAGCTGGTGCGATACAGGGTATTCCAGGGACCCTGATTCCGGTAGGACCATGTCCATGGAGGAAGTGATGGACGAGGTCCGGAAGCTCTCTCTGCCTTTGGTCTGCGTCACCGGCGGAGAGCCCCTTGAGCAGAAGGACTGCTTAGGTCTCCTTGAGGCCCTCCTCAGAGAAGGCTATGGCGTCGACCTCGAGACCAACGGCTCATTGGACATAGGTACTGTGGTCGAAAGGGCAGGAAGGACCTTCCTCTCGGTCGATGTCAAGACACCATCGTCCGGGATGTGCGGCAGTTTCCTGAAGGGCAATCTGATGTTCCTGGGCGAGCACGGCCAGCTCAAGTTCGTCGTCAAGGACATGGATGACCTCGATTTCACGATGGACTTCCTCAGGGACCATCTACCAATGACCAACATAGTGATAACACCCTGCGGTAACAAGGATGGTGCCCTTATCGCCGGACCACTGCTGGACAAGGTCCGCAGCCTTCCCCCCCATCTTTGGGAGTTGAAAGGCAGGATCAGGTTCATGGTCCAATCGCACAAGGTCATCTGGGACGAGGATAGGCGCGGGGTCTGACCTGGACTGGTAACGCTCCATCCTTCACGGTACAGGACCCTGGTCATCCATCACCACAAGTGGCTCCTTCATCACCCTACCGTCAGATGAAGCCATCAGACCGTTGCCCTGGTGGTCCTCAAGTACGAGGGTCAATGATTCGCCTTCAGCCATCTTACCCTCTATGAACCTCTCCAGGAGGCCTATGAGGCCTTTCGCCCTTGCAAGTCGTTCTGGGTCATCTCCAAGGCCCATCTCCATGGTCCGGACCACTTCCAATAGCCTTCTGAGGATGCCCTCGACATTGGTGATATATCCGTCCAGGGACCTGCCCGGTTCCACTACCAACCCTATCTCAGGTATGGACAATTTCGAGGTGGAAGAACGGACCACCCTGACATCCAGGTCGGTGGAGGAGCTGACCTTTAGAACGTACCTGGCCGGTTCCCTGTTCGTTACATTAAGTACATCAGTGCTCCTCATCCCGCAATGGGGACAGAGCATGGTAGAAAGGATGACCTCTCCGAAATAAGGGACATCGACCGTGACAGAGCTCAACGTCATCCCAGATAGAAGACATGCCGGGCATCCATGCCCAACGGAACGGCCCATGGTCAAAGCCCGCTCCCATCGACTACCTTTCGGACTTCTGGACCTTCTTCATCTTCTTCTTGTCGATGGAGAACCCTTTGGGTGTCACAAGGAGAAGGTTCTGGCTTATCCCTGCGATATCGCCCTGGACGTCCTCAACGACCCTCTTGAGCTCGTTTATGGCCCTCTTGAGCTCCAGGTCATCATTGGCGATAGGGGTGAAGTCCAGAACAAGGATGTTGCCATCGTAGACATAATTGGACAGGGCCGGGATCTCCCGGTATCCATCGATGTCAGCGAACCTTATAGAGGGCCAACCGGTGGACTCCGTGAATTCCATCTTCTTCAATATGCCTAGGTCAATGTACGCTCTTCCGAACTGCTCATAGTTCGCCTGGTCATCTTCTTCTTCAGCGGCCTTCCTTCTGAACAGACCCATCTTTTTCCCTCCATCGGGAGCAATGTTCCAGCTGGGAGGTCATCCAGTTCTACATTAAAATACTTTATCCCCCCATTTATGAAAAAAGTCCTGGTATGGGACATTCATCCACGAGGTCTGCGACAGCCTGATAGGACCAGATGACCGATCACGGTAGTGGCCGTTCCTCCGCTCTCGGGGTCTCTGTGGGAGGCTCCATCCCACTGGGTGTGTCCTCTTCCATTACCGAAGCGGAGACCTTTGCCTTTGCAAGGAGGTCCTCGGGAAGTTCTATCGGCCCATCATCCTCTTCCGCCCTCTTGATATTGAGGGGTTGGAATATGGCATCTATCTCCTTGCTCCTCTCACCGGCGTCCAGGCTCATGACCTCCATCTTCGTGTAGTCCTTGGTCTGGTCTATCTTCCCGGTCATGGTCAGGAACTGGTCCATCTCCTTCCTTGAGGCGGTCAGGGCCTCCTTCTGCTGTGTGGCCTGTTCCTCCTTGATCTTCTCAAGGTTCCTCTTCCTGATGTAGAAAAAGAGCATCACGCCGCCGCCTATGAGAACTACCACAACCAGCAGCGTCCCGAAGACGAGAAGGAACGGGAACGGCGTCTTGGCGTTCTTCACGGTCATCTCTATCGCAAGCTCGTTCGAACGACCATACCCGTCGGACGCCTGGAGATAGAACGTGTGCTTCCCGTCCTTGACCTTACGGGTATCTATGTCATGGGTCCAGTAACCCTCCGCCTGGGACATGGTGCAGTTGACCCACTCTCCCCGGTCCATGCTGAACTGAACGGTCTCGACCTTGCCCGGGGTCACTGACACGATGCCGCCTAACCTGACCTTGCCCTTGAGGACGTCGCCCCGGTCATGGCTGGTCAATCTCAGCTCCCAGACCCTCTCTGACCTGGACACGGTCAGGGTGAAATTGTGATACGACCTGAAAATTGTCGACCTTATAGAAAGGGATACATCGAAATCGCCCAGCTGGACCGCTGACGGTGTCCAGGAAAGGTTGTTGTTCCACTCGTCATATTCCATCCCCTCGGGACCGCTCTCAAGTTCGATCATTACCACATCATCATTGGGGTCGGTGACCCCTATCACATAGGTCCAGAGCCTGCTGTCATAGAGGTTCCTCACCGGGCTCGATGTCAAGGTCGGAGGATCGTCCTGGACCAGGATATTCAGAGAGAATATCATTTCGGCCTTCAAACCATCCTGGTCGAACGCCCTCACCTCGAATAGCAGGGGTTCCGAAACGAAAAGTTCAGGCGTCCAAACAAGGAGGCCAGTATCTGACCCAAGGACCGCCCCGAATGGTCCATCAAGGGAGTAGGATATGGTATCGCCAGGGTCAAGGTCCACAGCCCTCAGCTGGTAGGTGAAGGTCTCGCCCAATCGGACACCCGTGATGTTGGGGGCTGGTGTGACGAAATAGGGTGGGTCATTGACGTTCAGGACCTTGACGGAGAAATTGTACGACCTGGTGGAACCACCATCTCCCAATATCAGTTCGTAACCTATAGGGCCTACCTGCCATGGTGAAGGGGTCCAGGTAAGGACACCAGTATCATCGATGGTCATGTTCTCCGGACCGTTCACCGAGTAGGTGATGGGGTCCATCTCCGCATCTACTGCCTCGAAGGTGTGCCTGTACACGACCCCTTGCTGGCCTAGCGTGGGTGGTAGGACGAAGATACCGGGCGCATCGTTGACGGGCCTGACATGGAGCGTGATATCAGGACTTATGAACCTGCCCCCTATCGCATCCACGGCCGTCAGGGTCAGTATCACCTGCCCAGACCAGTTCCTGAACTCCTCCTTGCTCGGCGACCTTACGGACAACCAATGACCTTCCAGTATCCTGACGGCCACCTTGCTTGAATTGACACCTCTTGCGGTGGCATTGAACTCAAGATAGACGCTTGATGTCCTGTCATCCGATATCACGGTCCTGAGGTCGAGAAGGTCGTCAACGGTCATATCCTCGTCCATGAAGAGCTCGTTGAGGGGTACCTTTAGGGACGGGACCAGGTCCAGCTCTATCCCGAAGGAGAATATAGAGAGCTTGCCTGGCATCACGGACGATAGCTCAATGGGAACATGATAGGTACCATCTGCCTGCACGGCCTCCGGATTTGCGAGCATGTAAGAATTGAATTCCCTTGCTATGTCCTGGTCCAGCTCCACTTTGTATGAATACCTGATATCGTAATCGAAGAGGTCAAAGGTACCAGAGCCCTCCTTGTTGTTCAGGGCCAGTGAATCGAGCACGATCTCCACCCCGACGAACTGGTCCGTAGGGGTGGACATGAACGGGTCCTTTTCCCTCAAGACCTTATCGATGGACGAGGCGATGTCAAGCGTTATGGTGGATTCCCTGAGATGGTCCCCCGAATACCTCCAGACCTCCTGCCCGCCTATCCTGATCAGAGGGGTATTGACAGGCAATGAGGCGATATCGTAATATTCGCATAACCAAAGGAGACCGTTCCCTATCGTTGTCGAACCTTTGAACTCGGGAGCACCAACAACGATATCGTTGTAACCATCGTTCCTGAGGTCTGACGATGCGACAAGTGCCGCTCCGAACCTATCCCCGTTCCTGATACCGGGGAGGTCCCTGAGGACTGTCGGGGTGGATGCTCTAACGTCCATTATACCGACCCAGCCTGTGGATGATAGAGGCCCTGGAGCTCCTATGGCAACCTCACGGTACCCGTCGGAGTTCATATCCCTGAACATCGAGATGGAGGTACCGAAATCCTTAGCTCCGGTGGGGGCATTGATGAGCTTGTCCACGGTCGCATCGGGTGAGGCGGCTCCGTAATATATGGCGACCTTGCCGCCGCTTATATCCGGACAGCCTATGTAGAGGTCCTCCCTTGTGGAGGTTGTGGAAGTGGCCATGAAGACGACCGTTGAGATCTCCGACAGACCGGTCGCGGTGAGCGGGTCTAGGACCATATCAGGGTTCATATCGGTCCCGCCATAGAGGACCGTGACCTCATTATCTGAGGCTATGGCCAGGTCCTCCCTGCCATCCCCGTTCCAATCGCCTATGGAAAGGGCCTTACCGAAATCGGTGTCCGATACCTGCCCGTTCAGGACCGTCTTCAGGTCAGTGTGATCGGAAAATGTCCCGCCAGAACCGACGATATCGAAGATATAGACCTTGCCCCTCCCCGAAAGTGATGTGGGGGCCCCCACTATCAGCTCCGGGTCGCTGTCCATATCGATATTGCCCACGGCCAGAGATGCTCCGAAGCTGCCGCTCGAGTCGTTCCCGGAGAACCGCTCCAGCTCGGTGTTGCCTGAGGTATTATAGAGATGAACGGTCCCAGCCTTGTCTATCTGCTCTGTCGGAGCTCCTATGGCCACCGCAGGGCCTATGCCCTTTGTATTGATGGTCTCCGAGATAGCATATCCGAACTGGGAAAAGGAAGTGGGTCCGCTGGCAAAGGTCGCATGTACGAACGTTGTACCGTCATACTGGGCATATTGGACGGAACCCCTTTCCGTGTTGTCGTTGGGAGCGCCTATGAGGATCAGGGGGTACGTGGTCCCATCGCTTACGACCTGAAGGGACGTTGCGAAATGGCTGCCGCTGGTAAAAGGGCTGTCCAAGGAGTAGTTCCTGAACTCCCTCGACCTCTGATGTCCGGTGAGGTTGAAATAGGCATGGTCTATGGTCGCGTTCTTTGGAAGTGCGAACAGGAGGGAGAAGACACTGCTCGTCGAGAGGTCCATACCATTCCGTGCATTGATACCTGTGAGGTTACCGTCCTGTCTGCCCCAATTCCCTGTGTAGAACCCGTTGGTCCATTGGCTGAAGCCATACTCCCTCGGCCCCTTTCCCACGTTGAACGAGACGTTCCTCAGGTAGTCCTTTCCTCCTGTCACCAAAGGTTGCGGGGATATGGTGAAGCGTGAATCGAGCACCGTTGCGCCCCTGGGTATAGGGAAATAGTAGGAATTGTTGAAGCTGGCATTGCGGGGGACCGTTATCACGGTCCCCGGTTTCACCATGTTCCAGGGGTCCGCTCTCGTCGGGGGTCCCCCCGCGGTACCAAGGTCGGAGCCAGCCCCTTTGACCGCTAGGACCAGGAAAGATGATAGCACCATGAGCGAGCATGCGGCAAGAACGGTCAGATGTCTGGTCTTGGACAAGTCCTAAAACCTCCTTAGGTCCAGTGCAGGGACCCTATCAGTTCTCACTATTTATCTTTTTTATCAAGGCAGCTCAGGCAAGGGTTTTATCCGATGATGCCCTGGCCTGAACCTGGTAATGCCCCATGAACATAACCAGGACCTGCTATCCCTGTTTCATCAGACAGGCAGAGAACGAGATACACGGGAGCGGCCTTCCCGAAGAGGAAGGGAGGCATTTCATGGTCATGTTGAAGGAGATGTTCGACGGGATGGGCGGGGAGCTGACACCTGTGGATGTCAGCGTTCTGATACATGCCCGAATGCTGGAAAGCGGCGGTTCCGAGGACCCTTACTCGGATATGAAGAGGGTCTCGACCGAAAGAGCGCTCGAAATGAAGGGCAGGGTCCTTGCAAGGGTCCGCTCTTCCAAGGACCCGCTTTTCGAGTCCGCCCTGGCATCCATGGCCGGGAACGTGATGGATTACGGGGCCATGAACCAGCTGGACATGGAGGCGACGCTCTCCAGGATGGAGGAGAAGGGGCTCGGCATAGATGATCATGAAGCTTTCAGGAAAGCGGTGGTCTCATCCAGGGAGGCGGTCATCCTCCTTGACAACTCCGGGGAGGCGGTCTTCGACGGGTTGTTGATGGAAGAAATGGTAAAGGTCAACCCGACGCTCAGGATCAGGGCCTATGCGAAGAGAAGGCCGCTCCTGAACGACGTCACCGTGGCGGATGCTCTCGCATCCGGTCTGGGGGGGATCAAGAACGTAACGGTCCTTACTCTTCCCAATGAAGGATGGATAAAACCGGACATGCTCAGAGGGATCTCAACAGGGGCAATGATCGTCTCGAAGGGGCA
>JBFYMY010000145.1:0-2562 GCA_041304645.1 Thermoplasmatales archaeon | reverse complement strand
CAATGACAACAATTATCCCCGGGACAAGTAGGATGCAGATGAACAGAAAGGGTGCTGCGCTAGCTGTTCCCATCTCGGGTGCTATCAATGGAATGCTCCTATCATTCTCTGTATCATCATTAGCCCCTGATTCATAATCCGTCTTATAATCCACCCCTCCCGAACCCGCCTCCTTCAGATTGACTGTCCCGCTCCCTTTGACCGCTATCATCTGCTCCTTCTGGACCACCAGTTCGACCCTGTACTGCTTCAAGCGGTCAAGCTGAACACGAAGGCTTCCCCGAAGGGTTGACTGGCCTTCAACGGTCCCAAGGTCAAGTGATGCTGTGTCCTTGACAAGGTTCGTCCTCACATCGAGCGCATAGGCGCTGATGACCACTTTGCATTCCTTATCACCGTTGTTCGTTATGTAGATGTAAACCTCAAGGTCAAGGGTCTCCTGGTCCACATCCTTGGAGTGGAAGAATACCTGGTCAACGATTATCCTGGCCCCGGACTCCTCTTCAGGCAGCTGTGTTATCCCTATCCCTAGGAGAACATAACCGAGCAGAACGACCATCGTTACGACCCATACTATCACAAGCCTTCTCAATATGTCAGGCCCTTTTTCTTCCATCTTATCCCTCCGGTCCCATCCATCATCTATGACCGTTCGATTGACTTAAAAACATATCGGAACAGGATGGCTACAATTCGGACACTGACCACATATGCCTACCTTGGACCATGGCATGCACCCTCTAACGACGGCAAAGAATAATACCACAGAAGGGCTTTTGACCGCTATTGCCTCGGAAGTGCATAGGGACTTTCCAACGGATATTCTGCTGTCAGCTCAATAGTGGGTTCACATCTCCAAGGAGACATCGCAAATGAAATGCCCTGTTCCCTCTGTTCTGATCATGCTCACCTTCCTCATGATGCCCTATCAAGGGGAAGCTGAAAGTCCGGACGTCTCCAAGGAATGGGGTTTTCCGCAGGGACCTGTCATGTTCTCACCGTTCCAATCCGGACCGCTCCCAGGGCCAGGTAAGGCGTTCATAGAGAACCTTGGCCAGATCGAGGACCCCTCCGTTATCTTCTATACCGAAGGTGACCCTTCGTTCATGGTCCGCAGAGGTTCCATCTCCCTGTGCTATTCAGGTTCTGGACCGACCGGGGGTATGTTCGTAGAACCTCTCAGAATGGAGTTCGCCGGTTCATCTGTTGAAAAGGTCATTGGCGACGGACCAATTGGTACGGTCCATAATTTCTATCTATCGGAACAGAAGAGCGATTGGATAGAGCTCGCACCTTCCTACCAGAGTGTGGTCCTGGAAGAGGCCTTTCCCGGGATTTCGATAGTGGTCCTCCTGCAAGATGGATGGCCCAAGTACGAGCTCCATTGCGAACCGGGCTCGGACCCCTCCTCAATATCGGTCATCTACCACGGGGCCACCGCTCTATCGGCCACGGTCGGCACCTTGCTCGATATAGACCTCGATGGGATGCTTTTGACCGAGGGACCACTGGTGGCCTATCAGGGTTCGAACGGTATCGGATGCACTTACAAGGTCCATGGGAACATAGTCAGGTTCGACATAAGCCCCTATGACCGTTCATCCGCTCTAGTTATCGACCCGCTACTGAAAGCTTCCACTTACATAGGGGGTAACAGCTGGGACAGGAACGCAAAGCTCGAGAAGGGCCCATCGGGCGATATCTATCTCGTCGGTAATGTGGAGTCGAACGATCTCTACACCCACCAAGGAAGCCTTGACCCAACACATGGCGGGGAGCGCGATATCTATATCTGCAGGATGAACGAGGACCTTTCGAGCATTCTATTTGCCACATACCTTGGGGGCAGCCTCTATGATGACCCTGCGGACATCTGTCTTGATGGCAACGGGAATTTCATTGTATCGGGTCTCACCAACTCATCTGACTTCCCATCCACGGCTTCCGCCCTTGACAGAACATACAATGGTGGAGGCAGTGATGCCTTCATCTCCTCCTTCGACGGACAGCTGGGAACCATGAGGTTCTCAACATACGTCGGGGGAAGCGGCAAGGACTATTCAAGGGGAACTGCGTGCACATCGAACGGGGAGGCTATGATCGTGGGAGTGACATCTTCCACTGATCTTCCTGTGACCGCTGGAGCCTATCAGACCACACTGAAGGGGGATACCGATATCTTCATCCTGAAGCTCAAGGCCGATGGTTCGGCCGCCCTCAACTGCACCTACCTTGGGGGGACCTCCTGGGGAGAACTGCCCTACGCTCTCGAGCTTGATTCAGGGGACAGACCCGTCATAACCGGGCACATGCTCTCGGAGGATTATCCGACAACTGAGGGGGCTTTCCAGATGGATTACGGGTTCTATATGGGATTCGTTACCAAGCTTGACCCGAACCTCAAAACGCTCGATTTCTCGACCTTCTTCGGCAACGGGACATGGATACGGGATATCGAGCTCGATGGTTCGGGTAACATCTATATGACAGGGCGGACCGTCAACGGTGGCGGTCACTTCCCAGTGACCCCGGGAGCTTATGATACCTCTTTCACAGGCGAGG
>JBFYMY010000144.1:0-3912 GCA_041304645.1 Thermoplasmatales archaeon | reverse complement strand
TCATGGAGGGCCTCATCTGTCCTGGGGGGTGTCAACCTCCTCCACTATCCTCTCGCCGGCATAGACAGCATCTATGGAATGTATGGAGCCTGAGAGCCCCTCTATCGCCCGCTTGATAAGGTTGAAGTTCAGCGATGCCCCCTCTATCACGACCTTGATGCTCTCCGTCTCCTGGTCCACCTCGGCCAGGAAGATGGATACCCCGGTAACATGCTTCATCTCGGAGAGCCTCTCCGAATACTCGACTATATCTGGATCGTGCGGTTTGAGGACATCGAGGACGATCTTCCTTACATTGGTCAATTCGGGTCACTCCCCAGGGCGGCCATATATTTTATACCGGATGATGATATCATGGAGAATCTATAAAAGATTTGGGTAGGGGCCTTCACCGTTCATCTGGGCCTACCCAGAAGGGACCGGGGAGAGCCCTATGCCGGACAGGGAGCCTTCTTTCATCAGGGGGATGATGGTGTCGCTTGCCATCTACACCGCCTCCCTTCCCGTTGCGGTGATACCCCTCATAGGCCCCATCCTCGCGGTAACCATGGTCCCCTACCTATCTTCAGCGCTCGGGACCAGGTTGACCCTATCCAGGGAGCGCCTCCCTCTTGCACTGACCGTGACCCTCATCTGGTCGTCCTTCGAGACCGCACTTGTCCTGATCCTAATGAGGACCATCGCGAACATCGCGCCCATGGGGTTCAAGCTCGAACGTTTGGGGACCGCGCTCCTTGTGGTGCTGTGGCTCTCCAATCTGGTCTTCGGTACTCTGGGAGCGGTGCATCCGTGGAAGGACCCCTATTCCGGACCTGAAGATGGCCGAAGGAAGCTATGAAGCAGCTCCCATGGTCAATTAAAAAGCTCACTGGGGTAGTTGCACCACGGGCGATGCGGGGGGCTGGGTGACTGGCGCGGGTCGGGCGATCTGCGGCTGCCCCGGCGGCACCGGGGGTTGGTTGGCCGGAGCGGCAACAGGGGCGGCCGGTTGGGCCAAGGGCGCTATCATCTCGTCGGAAGGGAGCGGGGCCGCTACCTGGTCTCCGGTCGCTTCCTCTATGGCGGCAAGCTTCTTGGCCGAGTAATCCGACCACTGGGCCTGTTTCTGCTTCTCCGCCATCTGCATCCTGGCGGCCTCCTTGAGCATGAGCTGCTGACGCCTGAGCTCCTGGTCCTCCTGGAACAGCCTCTCCATCGATCTATCGGCCTTTCCAATGAAACCGACGGCCACAAGGACCAAACCTATGATGATGAGGAGGACGCCCGGGAGAAGGAATATCCAGCCGGAGAGGTAACCTTTGCTCCCCCATGAGGCGGGACCGGTCGCGACAGCCCGCTCCTCTCCCAGCTCATTGGGTTTGCTGACGACCTTTATAAGGACCCTGTCGCCCTTCGTCCCTATGTCCTCTTTGGAATAGACCCATACATCGGGCTCCTTGTCAACACGACCGTCCCGGTGGGCCACGACCCTGTTGTCAATGCCGTCGCCGGCTATCTCGTACGCCTTGAGCTTGAAGTAACCATGGTCACCGCCCTCCCAGGCGGTGTCCTTGTCATCGACCACCCTTGTTATCTCCCCGAACACGTACTGCTCGGGGTCGCTCATCCTGTAGTGCCATGCTCCCATTTCATAGACCGGGTCTATGTCGGTCGGGGTGAATAGGACGAACATCACCACGATGTAGATGACCACCGCCAGCAAGACGCCCACCAGAGAGACCATGCCTCCGGCCCCCATAAGGAACGGGTTCCTGATCCTCGGGACCTTCATCGTTGCGAGCTTCTCCTGGATCTCGTCCTCCTTGGCCACATTGGTGGCATCTTCCCCGGGAACGAACACGAGCGCTGAGCCGCAGAACGAGCATTTCTTTACCTCGCCGTAATTGTTCCTGCCGCACTTGGGACACCTTGTGGACGTAAGCCCTCACCCGCTCCGGGAGATGTTTCCTCGACTAAAATATATTTCTATGCTGGGAGAATGGTCCGTGGGGGGACCCTAACCGTTCAGAACGGACCTAACGGTAGTACAGGACATATCGACAAGAAAGGTCCTTTCGGGTCCTATTTGATGCTCTCGAGCACGCTCGTAGCGTTCCATATAAGGGTTCTGGCATGAAGGGGTATATTTGGGTCATTGGACAGTTCCTCGAGCACCGAGACCACGCCTGCGCACCTGACGTCCAGGGCGGTCCTGTTGTCGAACAACCTCTCCTTGGAATCCTTGGCACCCTTCCTTATGTTCCGCGGAACGGAAGTGTCCTCCGAGAGCATGTCAAGGAGCGTTGCGACCTGCTCGAGCTTCTTATTGGCTGCCTCATTGACCATATCTATGCCTCCTGCTACAACATGGGAAATCCATGCAGGGAATGTTGCGCCGTATAAATAGGTTTCTTAAAAAAAAAATAGGCGGAGCCCGTCAGCTCCGCCCATCGGTCCTCAGACCTCTATGCTCACTTCTTCTCGGGGATGAGAAGGGTGACCCCGCACTCCCTGCAAGGGACCTCTGCAGGCCTCTTGTCTATGGTGACGACCTGGACCGCCTTGCACTTTCTGCACTGGATCCTCACAGGTTCCTTGCGGGCCTCCGGGGCCGCCGGGCCGAGCGCGGCGGGGGCCGTGGCCGGAAGTCCGGACGGACCCCTTGGTGGCATTGGAGCTCCCGCTGCCTCCTTCATGACCTTCCTGGGCCCGCCCTTGTCCATGCCCCTCTCCGCCTTCAGCCTTGCAACAACATCCTCGAGCTCCCGGACCTCCCTCTTGCTGTTCCAGCCGATGAAGACGGCCACGATCAGGGCTATCAGGAAGAGTATCAGGAGAATGGCAATGAGCCAGCCGGAACCGAGGATGCTCGAGAGGCTGAACGCCGATACCTCCCTTGTGACCTTCGCTTCGTTGTTGCTCGTATCCCTCTCTATGAGGTCGGGGCTTACGACGACCCGCAGGTTCCTCGAACCGGACTTTGCCGTGTAATCGAACGTCAGCGTCACTGAGCCTCCAGCGGCGATGTCCTCTGTAATGACATCGATCTGGTCATTCCCGTCGTAGAGGGCTATCTCCGCATCCTCCGCCTTGAAATCGCCCGTGTTACGCACGGTGACCTCTATCTTGTACTTCTCTCCGGGGCTCATGGGGGACGGGACCTTCATCGTGCTCTCGGTAACAACCAGGTCCGGCGTCTTTGCCCATATGTGGAACGTAACGCTGATCCTCCCGTTCTTCCCCTCGATGGCCCCGTTCGCGGGTTGGACCTCGAAACGCAGGGTCTTGTTGCCGTACTCGAAACCGGAGACCCTGTTGAAATCTATGCTCACCTTGAATGTCTGGGCATCGCCTATCCTCACTATCGGCCTTGCGGGGGTGATCGATATGCTCCAGCCCGTCGGTGCGGTCGGGACCTTCACGTAGAACGTGTCGTCCTTGTTCCCCAGGTTCTCAATGGTGAACTCGAGCTCGAGCGTCTTCAGATCGTTGACGTTCCAGCTGAAGGGTTGGGTGACCGTCGTTGAGGGGTCGGAGCTGGACAGGTATGCCTCATAGAACTGCTCAAGCTCAAGGGTGAAGGTCAAGGTCTCTATGTCCTCATCCGATGAGCCAGTGGACCTTACTTCGACATCGAAATCATACTGTCCGGCCTTCACCTCATCAGGGTCGAGCACATAGCTGCCAAGGGTCGTCTCGCCTAGATATGGGACCGTCACCTCAAGGGTGACGTATGCCTCTTCCTTCTGGTCAAGGGTCAGGGTGGTCGGGGTCAATTTGGCCCACTTGCTCTTGGTGCCCTTGACCGACATCTGATAGGTGTCCTGATTGTTGCCCTTGTTCTGGACCTTGAACGTGAAGGTTGCGGTCTCTCCCAATTTCGCCTTCTCCTCTTCGTCCTCCGATGTCAGGACATGATCGAAGCTCTCCTTG
>JBFYMY010000143.1:0-15181 GCA_041304645.1 Thermoplasmatales archaeon | reverse complement strand
TATTCGTTCCTCTCGTCCGTGATAGTCCTGCCCGTCCTCCTCATGATATGGGCAAGGGCGAAGATGAAGGTCCGCTCCATAAGGGGAGGAAGGTAAAATAGAGGGTCCTCCATGGAGCGCTGATGCTGGTCCTTGGGATAGAGTCCACGGCACATACCTTCGGTGCAGGCATCGTGGAGGACCGAAGGGTCCTATCGAACATCAGGGACATGTACGTCCCTGACGGAGGGGGAATACATCCCAGGGAGGCGGCCGACCATCACGTCAGGGTCTCCGATACTGTCATAACCAGAGCCCTCGAGGCTGCCAAGGTTCAGGGGACCGACCTGGATCTCGTGGCATTCTCCAAGGGTCCCGGACTTGGGCCGTGCCTGAGGGTGGGAGCGACCGTAGCAAGGGTGCTCTCATTGAGGTACGGCATACCTCTCGTCGCCGCAAACCATTGTGTCGCGCATCTCGAGATAGGCAATATGCTGGGGGTCAGCGACCCGGTCCTGCTGTATGCATCCGGCGGCAATACCCAGGTGATCGCTCACCTGAAAGGGAGGTACCGCGTCCTGGGCGAGACCCTTGACATAGGCATAGGCAACATGCTTGACAAGCTGGGAAGGGAGCTGGGCATCCCATTCCCTGCCGGCCCGGTGATAGAGAGGATAGCTCTGGGAGAGAACGTTCCGGGTCTTTTCAATGGTGGTCCAGTTGCCGAACCTGAACTGCTCGACATGCCCTACTCGGTCAAAGGCATGGACGTATCGTTCTCGGGGATGATGACAGCGGCCTTGTCACTTTCCAGGAGCGGATACGGGCTCCCCTCCATCTGTCATTCGGTCCAGGAGACGGCATTTTCCATGCTCTGCGAGGTGGCGGAAAGGGCAATGGCCCACGTGGGGGCCGATGAGCTCCTGCTGGGCGGGGGCGTCGCCTGCAATCTGAGGCTGCAGCAGATGGCCGATATCATGGCCAGGGAAAGGGGGGGAAGGAGCTTCGTACCAGAGAGGTCCCTCCTTGTGGACAACGGCGCTATGATAGCATACCTAGGTGAGGTCATGAATGAGAATGGTATCGCCCACGAGTTGGAAGATACCATCATAGACCAGAGGTTCAGGACCGACCAGGTCGACGTGACCTGGAAGAAGGACAGGGATGTGGCCCACCTGATGACCCCAGGGACCGTCGAGATCGGGATGGGTGCAGTTCCCGGGGAAGGTTCGGTGATAGGACGGGGGGCGGAAGCAACGATAACATCATCATCCTTTGCGGGGTTCCCCTCGGCCGTCAAGCGAAGGGTGTCCAAAGGGTACCGGGCCAAGTCCCTTGATGAGAGACTGACGATATCACGGGTCAGGAAGGAGGCGAAGATGCTCCGCGCCATGAGGGAGGCGGGGGTCAGGACCCCGGTGGTCCTGGACCTGGACGAGCGGAGCGGGACGATAGTCATGGAGCTCCTTAGGGGGCCAAGGCTCGCAAGCTGTCTGAATTCGATGGCCCCGGAAGCGCAAAGGATGGCAATTGAAGGGATGGGCAGGCTGGTCGGCACCATGCATTCCAGGGGCCTTGTCCACGGTGACCTCACAACGTCCAACTTCGTTCTGCTATCCATGGAGGGTGGCCGGCCAGAGCTGAGCGTCATAGATTGCTCCCTTTCGGAGAGGACCGACGAGCTAGAGAAGATGGGCGTTGACCTGAGGCTGTTCTTCGAGGTCTTCTCGTCCACCCATGCCGGGCTCGGGGACATGGGGCCCTCGTTCTGGAAGGGGTACACGAGCATTTTCGAGGGTTGGGAAGAGGTATCCAAGAGGCATAATGAGATCGCATCGAGGGGAAGGTACTCGGCGGAGAGATGGACATGACAGGCATCGGATCGGGAAGGACCCTCCATATTGCAACGACGAATGCGGGAAAGCTTCGCGAGATAGAACGATACCTGGAGCCGCTGGACATAAGGGTCAGACAGCTCGAAGCATCCTTCGTCGAGGTCCAGGCCGACACGCTGGAGGAGGTCGTCATCTACGGGATGGGAAGGCTCATGTCGGATGGTCTGTCCGACGTGATGTTCATTAAGGACGATTCGGGCCTTTTTATAAATGCCCTCTTAGGGTTCCCGGGAGTGTATTCGGCCTATGTCAACAGGACCCTTTCATGTGGGGGCCTGCTTCGCCTCATGGAGGGGATGGAGGACCGAAGCGCAGTGTTCAGGACCGTCATAGGCCTGAACGAGCCCGGAAAGGGATTGACGCTGTTATCCGGTGAATGCAGGGGTACGATCCTGGACAGGGAGGCAGGACGGAACGGATTCGGTTTCGACCCGGTGTTCGTTCCCGAGGGCCATGACAGGACATTCGCTCAGATGACCACGGAGGAGAAGAACTCACTCAGCCACAGGATAAGGGCTGTGAACGAACTGATCAAGCACCTGTCCAGGGCCTGAAAGGGCTCACATCCCGATCTAGTTGATGTCATCCTCAAGGATGAGCGGCTCACCCATAGGGGTCGCGGTCGAGGCCTGATCGCTCTCCCGCAACCGCTCCCTGTGGGCCTTCAGCTGGTCCATGATCTCTCCGAAACAGAGGGCCTCGGACCTGGTGACCTTTCTCACAGGGACCCTCTCAAGGGCGATATCGTCCAGTTCAATATCGTACTTCAGGTGGCAGAACGATAGGACCGCCTCTTCATCGCCCGTAAAGAAACCCAGGGTCCTGTGGGTGGACATCTGATAGGTACGGAATATCACTATGGAACGAGGGTTCATACCGCCTATCATCTTTTCAGGGGATTATAACGGGAGGGGTGGGATGTCCCGCGGGACACCCAATGCAGGAAAGGTCCATAGGCCCTGCGAACGCTAATTCCTTATTTTTCATCATTTTAACCTAGAAAAACGCCATGGACCCGGGGTGACCCTGAATACGATTAAATATCGTTAGGTCCATCCGGAGTGGAAGATGAAAACACTGATATTGTGCGTGGACCGGGACGATGACCTGGGCGAGAAGGCGAAGGTTGCCAGTCCTGTCATGGGCAGGAAGGACAACCTGAGGGCAGCCCTGGCGCTAGGTGTCGAGGACCCGGAGGACTCCGATACGAACGTCATCTTCATGGGTTTGAAGCTCTACAAGCGCTACACGGCCATGGGCCGCGAGGTGGAGCTAGCTTCCATCTGCGGCCACAAGAACGTGGGCATCGAGTCCGATGCCAACCTGGTCAAGCAGTTCTATATGGTCCTTGAGAAGTTCACTCCGGACACCCTCGTGCTCGTATCTGACGGGGCCGAGGACGAGGTCATACTCCCGCTCATATCCCAGAGGGTCCAGGTAGAGCACATTGCCAGGGTGGTCATCAAGCAGCAGCAGAACCTTGAGTCCACCTATTACATCATCATGTCGGCCTTCAAGAGCCCTAAGATCGGGAAGAAGATCATCGTCCCGGTGTCCCTCATCCTCATGATATGGGGGATCCTCATGATAATGGGCCTCGTTGAGGAGGCCATAGGGATGATGGTCACTTTCTTCGCTCTGTTCCTGATAATCAAGGCCTTGAGCGTCGAGGACCAGCTCACCAGTTTCTTCAGTGATACCAGGGAGGCACTGAGGAAGGGAAGGTATCTGCTCTTCATAGGCGTGTTCGTTTCTCTGGCCATCATCATCGGGGGGATCGTGTTCAGCTTCATAAAGGCCAAGGAGGAGGTGGTCCTTGGCGAGTTCACGTTCAGGTTCCTTGAGAACGTTTGGCTCTTCTTACTGTCCGGGGTGTTCATCTACACCCTCACCAACTCCCTTGAGACCTACATAAGGACCGGGAGCTTCACCAACTCCTCGGGAACGATACTCCTGACCATAATCGGTTCAGGTCTGGTCATCCACTCGCTCTTCAGCATGGTAGGCAACTTCACCGAGATCAAATCCCATATAAACTGGAAGTGGACCATAGGTTACCTTTCGACCGGCATCATCATCCTGCTCGTCTCCGGGATGATCCATATCTACAACCGGAGCAAGCTCACCAGTACAAGGTCTGGACTGGTCAGGTAGGCAGGTGGTCCCATGGATTGGACGGAATGGATGCCCTATTATGACGCCATCTCCAGGGACCTATCGCTGGACAGGGAAATGGACTCGAGGTCTGGGGCCATCCTCTCGTCCATCATCCTCTCCAACCAGGGCCTGTCCAGTGCGGTTGAGACACTTCGTTCGGTCAGGGATATGGTTCAGGGAAAGGATGTCTATGTCCTTGGTGCTGGGCCTGAGATAGAAGGGGACCTGGAACGTCTAGTGACAGAGATGACCGCCAGTGGTCGGTGGGTTAGGAACGGCACCGGTGATGATGTCCTGATCGCGGCCGATGGTGCGACCTCCGCTGCCCTTGCCAGGGGGTACGTCCCGCATATCATAGTGACCGACCTTGATGGGGGCATAGAGGACCAACTATCATGTCTAGGCCTCGGGTCCATGATGTTCGTTCATGCTCATGGGGACAATATATCGGTCATCGAAAGGGTCGCTCCAATGCTCAAGGGGCATGTGATAGGGACCGTACAGACAGAACCTCTGGGACCTGGGCCCATCTATAATTTCGGGGGTTTCTCCGACGGTGACAGGGCAGCGTTCATCGCTTCGCATTTCGGTTGTTCTTCCATAACACTTCTCGGTTTCGACCTCGGCGGACCTGCAATGAAGCTAATGGATGGAGGGCGCAGAGAGCCGATCGATGATGCATCTTACGCCCGCAAGAGATGCAAGCTCACATGGGCGAACGTCCTCTTGGCCCTCATAGGTCCGCCTAAGGTCAGGTTCTTCGGAAAGCCTGACCAACCGTTGTGACACGATATACCCCCAGCTGCAAAGGGTTTAAATACGACCGATATATAGCGCGTCACTCTGGTGATGTGAATGGGAAAGAGCCTTGACCCCGCAATCAAGGAGATAGTGGAGCGCAGGAGACTGATCAAGAAGATCTGCATGCACTGCTGCGCAAGGAACCCCATCAAGGCCACCCAGTGCAGGAAGTGCGGTTACAAGGGCCTGCGCATGAAGGCAAAGGAGAGCCGGGGCGGATAGTTACTTTCCCGCACCCTCTGCTGTCGTCCATCAATCTAATTATCCTCGTTGTGCATTCTCATAGCATGCCCCTTCACTTCCTTTGTTCAAGGACCGAGGTTCTGCGGACCCTATGGTTCGACACCGGTAGGAAGGTCATTATCATTGGGGCCCCCCCCGATTTCATCGAATGGATAGATAAGGTCCTGCCAGCAGGGTCGAGGACCGCCAGGTCGATAGAAGAGGTCCGACCATACATCGATGTTGGGGACATCAGGATAGTCATCATATGGTTGGGGGACCGAACGGACATCGGAGAGGTCCTATCATCCATCGTACCCAGTATGTGTCCTGACACCGACCTGTGGGCGGTGACCAACCGAGATGAGCCATCTTTGATGGCATTGAGACCTTTTTCAGCGGATTGGAGCGTTACCTTAAGCCGTAGGATGGGATTGACCACGAAGTGCGACCTTGCACCGCTCGTGCTGAGGCCCAGGGGATGATATTTCTGACCGTTCAATATCCCTCAAGCGTCGACTGCATGGGGCCTGAGATCAACTTCTTCGCTGTCTCCCAGGTATGCCTGCAGTGGGGGGGTAGAGAACCGGTCCTTAGGACCCACCTCTCAAGGAATCCCATCGTGACGGGGTCGCTCGGATAACCGCTCCCAATTTCCGTGCCCAACATTTTGGATATGCCCTTTATGGAGAGGTCCCTATCGACCTTGGCAATGATGGATGCTGCCCCGACACATGGGTGGTCCCTGTCGGCCTTGTGCTTGGATAGCACTTCGAGCTCCATATCCCCCACCAGGTCCAGTATGCCTCTTCTTATGCCTTCGCCGAACCGCCCCTCGACGACATCGGCCGCATCCACCTTGACCAGCGGGTCTCCCTGGACCTTTCCGTGCACGGTTACCGTAATTCCCTTAGGCAGACCGCTTGACAGGACCGACCTTCCCGAGAGCAGGGAGGCCCCGGCCGAGGAGAAGCACATGACCTCGAGCTCGTTCATGGTCATATGCTCCCTAGCCGTATCTATGGACGCCGCAGGGACGACCAGGACCGAATGTGCACCCCTGGACGCAAGCAAGGAAGCAAGATGTTCCCTCCTGGCCGGTGAAAGGACCTTCGAATCCCTGATGCCCATCCTCCGCAATCCCTCCTCATCTCCCGTCCAGTAAGCGGCAACGACCATAGGGCCCATCACAGGCCCCCTCCCCGCTTCGTCCATACCTGTCGGCATCGTACACCTCATAGGTCCAGCGAATTAAAACGGTTCCGCATCCGTTCGTTTTGCACCATGGATGAAATAATATGATATATCCGTTAAGGCCTCCGCATCCCCATGGACGCAATGGGTATGGTCGAGGTTTCAGCTCTCAGGAGAAGGACCTTGCTCTGTGTGGGCTTGGACACGGACATGACAAGGTTCCCATCCGATATGAACGCCGGGACCGATGCCCAGTTCCTCATCAACAAGGAGGTCATAGACGGCACCAGGGAGCACGCCGCGGCCTACAAGCTCAATATGGCCTTCTACGAGTCCGAGGGGGAGAATGGCTGCAGGGCCATGTCAAGGACCATCTCTTACATAAGGGAGACCGCTCCGGATTGCATCGCAGTACTGGATGGGAAGAAGGGCGACATCGGGAACACGTCAGAGGCCTATGCCAGGGCCGCCTTCGTGACATTGAACGCCCATTCTGTGACGCTCAATGGTTACATGGGCTCCGATGCAGTGTGCCCCTTCTCCGCCTACAAGGACCGACTCTCCTTCGTCCTCTGCCGGACCTCCAACAAGAGCGCGGGTCAGCTTCAGGACATGGGGGCACCGGAGGCTCCGCTCTACCTCCGGATGGCCAATCTGGTGAGGGCATGGAACGCTAACAACAACCTTGGCCTTGTGGTCGGTGCGACATTCCCGGACGAGCTTGGGACGGTCAGGTCCGAGGTCGGTCCGGACATGCTCGTTCTCGTCCCGGGCGTGGGGGCGCAGGGAGGCGACCTGGGGAAGGTCCTCGAACTAGGGACCAACGAGAAGGGTTCCGGGGTCCTGATAAATGTCTCCAGGGACATCATGTTCGCGTTCCAGAGGCCTCAGAACGAGGGCAGGGGCATGAAGGTATGCGCCGAGGAGGCCGCTCTCCACTACAAAGAGAGGGTCCGGTCTGTCCTCGAAGGCCTTGGAAGATGGTAACATAGGTCCCAGGCCAGGGAGGGAGCCGTGAACGGATGAGGGATATCCTGCATACAAGGTCCTGCGGGGACGATGTCTCGACCATGATGTCCGATATCAAGGATTTCCTGGGGTCCAGGGCATATACTGTCGAACATTACGACCGGGAAGAAGGGTGCTTGACAGCGAGGAAGACCTCGACACTTCTTGTTCTATTGGGCATGGACAGGTCCCTTGCGGTTCGTACACGCATGATGGGGCCAAACAAAGGAGCTATCTTGGAGCTTCACTGGAAAGGGGTCCTCAAAGGGTGCTTGATATCCTTCATCGAAGCCTTCATGCTGACCCTCATCATAGGCAGGGACCTTGGCCTTCAGGGTCTGCTCATCTCCTTCCTTCTGGGAGCGATAGGATCGACCATCAACCTTGCGATCCACATAGTACAGAGGGTCCTTCTCAGGAGAGCGGTCAGCAATTTCCAATGGTCGTCCAAGCGATGAGAACGGATGTTGAACATACCCAAGGTCCTCATGGGTTTTCCTGGTCCAGCTCGAAAACGACCTCTGCGCTCTCATATTCCCTGTGGGCCCTGGCCCTAAGGAGCACCAGCAGGCCCGTACCAAGGACCGCGAGCAGGATCAGGAGCGATGCTCCTACGGCTATAACGGTCCCCGTGATGTCCGGCTCGAGCCTTCTATCGTAATCATCCTGACTGAGGACCTCCACCGTCACGGTGGCGATGCGGGCGCTCATCCTCCCCGATGTGTCCTCGACCGATAGCTGCACCTTGAACTTCCCGAGCCTTTCGTAATTGTGGACGATCTTGTCATCGTAGATCCAACCAGATTCGGAACCGTCCCCGAAATCGACCCTATACCTGTAGATGCCATTGTCGTCCGAGGACCCAGATAGGTCGAAGCGCACGGGTCCGCGCACCGGGACCAGCGTCCGGTTGACCTTGACTGCGGGCTCTGGCCTCGAAGTGTCAAGGCCTATCTCCCATCTCCTTGTCGACTCCCTGTTCCCGGCCAGGTCCATGGAGTAATATTCTATGGTGCTCATCCCTGGTCCAATGTCCATGTCGCTCCCTGTGAACTCGGTGAAGGGGGCCCCCTCTATCGAAAAGTAGGTGGTCTCCTCGGAAACGGGGGCAAAGCTTGGTAGGAAGTCGATCCTTGGGGGTCTGTCGTAGAACCAGATATTGCTGTCAGGGTCCCTGTCGAAGACCAACCTAGTGACGGGTGTGGTGATATCCACCATGACCATCATGGATCCCTTGGGCGCCAAATTGCCCGCATCGTCCTCGGCCCAGTAGGAGATATCGTAGGAACCGTCCGTGAGCAGATAAGGTGCATTGTAGGTGAAAGGACCCTGGTCGCCTATAGTGAAGTACGCCCGGTCCCCGTCCTTGGCCAGTGCAATGGTCATGTAGGTGTTCGCATTGTTCCAATCCCCTGTGAGGGGCGGGTCGAACTCCACATCAAGGTCTGGTGGCGTCCCATCCACCCGGAAGGTCTCTCCTCCGATACTTCCTCTCCTTCCTGAAGGTGACTCGCTATAATAGCGGATATCCCAGACCCCGTCGTCGAGCTCGAAGGGGCCGGTATATATCTGGTAGCTCTCACCCGAGAGGGAATAGTAGATGGGACTACCGGTATCGGATGCTAGTGTGATGACGGGCCTTTCGACAAAGTACCCGAGCTTGCCTGTGGGCGTCTTCGGGTAGATGCTCAGTTCGACCTTGGGATCGGAAACGTCCACTTTGACCTCGAAGGACCTTTCCCTCTCCTTCCTACCGGCCTCGTCCACACCCCAGTACTTGACGGTCCATACCCCGCCCATGAGATCGAACGGACCATCATATCCGATGATACCGGCCCCTATATCGTACAGGACCCTGTCAATCGGGTCCGATGTGGAGAAATGCACGGTCGGAGCGGTGATGTAATAACCATCCATACCGTCGGGAGATGGGGGGTCAAGGCTCGATGCCGTGACCGGGTCGATGGTATCGACCTTGAAGGTCATATTACGTTCCTCCTCCACAAGGGTAAGGGGCCCGGTGGAATAGAACCTCAGGATATTGGTCCCTTCAGGTGCCGTTATAGGTCCGCTGACCTGTGAGAAAGGTCCATCGTTCCAGGCATATTGCACATCCGACCCCTCCCTTGTCGTCATTAGTACCCCTGGCGGACCAAGGTAGTAACCGTTCTCCCCGTCGGGCATCTCGGGTGAGACCTGCACGGTGGTCATCGGAGGGGTCAGCTCCTGACGTTCGACGGTTATGGATATAGAGGCGTCCTTGACGTTGGTATGCAAAATGACATACAAAGTGTCATACAGGTCCCCGAACCTTGAAAGCTGAGCGAATGTCGGGACCGACGGTGGTCCCGTAAGGTTGGTGGACCACATGGTGAAACCGCCCAGCGTGCCGATGATGGCTGCGTGGTAGGCCTTCGTGGAATTGACTATGACCCCCAGCATAGGATCGCCGTTGGTGAACCTCAGGTAGTAACCGGAGTACCTGACCGTCAGTGCTAAGGTCCCCTGGTACGGATAGCTGCTCCTTGAGGCGAACATAGTCGTCATCTTGATATTGATCAGACCCTGATGATAGACCCTTCCGCCGTATGTCGGGTCGTCAACCATGTTCGCACCCTTCTCCATGGAGACGACGTCCCAGGTCCTTTCGGTGTAACCCTTGGCCTCCAATTGCCTGTCTATGGAGTCCAACGAGTTCCTGCCGTCGGACAGTATCGAACGGACCAGGTCCTTGCCGCCGAAATGGTCAACGAGGTATGCGACGAAAGCATATGCCCGCCCGTAATCCGCTATGGTCCCCAGGTAATCAGGCGGTTGCCCCTCGTCCCAAATGAGGAGGTCGTTCTCAGGCAGGCTCTCATAGACGTCGATGTGGCTCTGTATCCCGGAAGTGCCCGGTCCCAGAGAGACCCTTACGGCCAGGTCGGCCAAACCCTCATTGAGCCAGATATCCTCATTTGCATCCAGGTCATAATGGAGCATGTGCTGGAACTCATGGGCGACTATCTCGAATGCCCAGGTCTGGGAGTACCTTAGGTCCTGGGAGTCCACATAGAGGTCCGACCTGGTCATGGGAGAGGGTATGAAGAAACCACCGACACCACCGGCGCCGTCACCGAGGTCATATATCTTGATATTGACACTTGAGGGGGGCGAGACCGGATGGAACCAGTCGGTTACGTTGTCATATATGGGGGATTCGAAGGTCGCCGCTATAGCGTCGACATCTGATTGGGGGACGAACTGGCCGGACGCCACATATATATTGGAATGTGCAGTGGTCGCCCTGAGGTCCCAGTCGGTCGGTATGGGATTTGTCCTGGATGGGCCCGCTTCGCTTCCCGACTCCAGGAACTGTCTAATGAACGAGGCAGCTCCCAATGGGGGGGCCGGACCTGGACCAGGGTAGTTGATGGCGGATACCCTTTCCAGAGCGTAGGAGACGGCCGCGTTCAGTCTTAGGGCATCGACAGGCAGCCCCTCTGCTCCCCCTGAGCTATGACACACTATGACCAGCGCCTGGGCAAGGAACAGGACCATGACCGCAGATGTCCCGAGGCGTCCCATGATAATAAATAGAGCCCACTGGATTATAAAATCAACGGCTTATTTGTCATCGTTTATGTCATTTTGGCATCCGGAACCAGGGGTCAGGACCTGGTCAGACCACTTCCATACCGGAGGAAGGGGGTGTCTTCTGCTTCTTCTGGCCCTTGATATTGACCGGAGGCATCGGCATGGGCGGGGGCAGGTTGACCTCCCTGCTAAGGATAACGGCGACCGGCATGCAGGCCTTCATGATGTTCGTATGGATGTCCTGGGCCGCATCGTCCGGCATCTGGCCAGATTCCGTCCAGCTGTCGTAAAGTTCCTTGGCCCCCCCTGTATATGTTATCCTTCCCTCGACAGTAATGGTCCCTATACCGGTGTAGTTGGCCATGAACCGGAAATCGACCCTGGCGGTATCGGGGTCCGTGAGGTATATCTGGGAGATGTTGGAGTTGACATCGATCCTTATGTTCATCTTGTTCGCTATCTGTCCGGCCCTCTTGGCCTCAACACCCAGAAGTTCCGTTCTGCTGACTGGCATCGATATCTCCTGCCGACCTATCACCACATAGCACCTTCATGATATATGTTGTTTTGTCAAGTTCTATCAATGGTCCCGAGGCAGGGTCAGGTGGTCAGGACAGAGCCCGGTGGAGCAGAACCCTCTGAGCGGGCATTCGGTACAGATAGGATCCCTCTTGCACAGGTCCTTGGCCAGAAGGACGATCAGAGCGTGGAACCTGTTGTACGTGAGCGCATCCCCTCTGAGCCTTTCCATGAGATGACCCTGAACGGCCGCATAAGCGCCTTTCATTCCCGGTCCTGGAAGGTGCCAAGAGGTCCCGTAGTACCGTTCAAGGACCCTGTGTGTGTAAGCGTCCATGACCAGCACGGGTCTGTTGAATGCGTAACAGAGCATGGAATCGGCGGTCTCCTCTCCCACACCTTTCAATGTCAGGAGCTCGTCCCTGAGCCTGGCCGTAGGGACCTGACCCATGGAGGTGATATGACCGCCGTACCGTTCCACCAGATAGGAAGAGAAGGACCTCAGATAGGCGGCCTTCCGATTATGATATCCCGCTGGCATTACGGCCGTAACCAGTTCATCGATGGGTGCCGAGAGGAGGGCGAACGGGTCCAAGAGGCCCTTACCCTTCATGTTCGATATGCCCCTCTCGACATTGGCCCATGAGGTGTTCTGTGTCAATATGGCCCCTATGCAGACCTCGAAGGGGGTCTCGCCCGGCCACCAGTGAGGGTCGCCAAAATGCTCGTAGAGGGAGGTGAACATCGTCAGCAAGGACCCCGTAGAAGCTCCTTTTATGGACAATGTTCTGTCCCCCTCCGGTCTCGAACGATATATCGTTGTCCTACCTGGAAGAAGCCCCTACGGTCAATCCTTGGTCGAAACGAAGGCCTTCTGGACCTTGTTGATGAGCTCTATGAGCTCATCCGGTTTCAGGATAAGCTCGTCGCCTATGTCCTTGAAAGGGGTCGAATAGGATTTGCTCTCTATGACGCTGGTCACTATCTTACTGGTATATTCCAGATATGCTTTCACAACTTCGGCCGTGGCCGTGTTCACCTTCATGGTGGATACATCCCTTGCTATCTCCATCTTATTGCCTCCACTTCACTTGATGGGGTCACAAGCAATTAAAAGTTGCATCGGAAAGCCCTTGATGGGGGATATCCCCTTCCAGCAAACGTTTTGACCGGGTATGTCGATACCCGCTCATGCTCAGGCCAAGGGCCGAACAGAGGCCGCCACTCATCGAAAAGGGATGGAGGCACCTGATCATTGACGGCTATGTCGATGAGCCTGCGGCACTGGGTGTGCCGCCTTACATCTCTCCCCATGTTCGATCCCTCGCCGGTGGTCTCGTTGCCGGAGGGGCCTCCGAGGATAGCATCGGGTACATGACCATCGACCAGTGGAGGGACCTTAGGGGCAATGGGTGGTCGGTCTCATCGCTCCCCCGTCTCGATCACGTCATTCTTCTTACGGGTTGCGTGGTCCCGGGAAGATACCTGCGGGGTACACCGATCTCGATAAGGGAAGCGTCCGAGCTCCTCCTGTCCCTGAATGGTCCCGAGATGGTCGTCTGCGGACCCGCGTCGGAACAGTTCCGTAACATCGGTGCCACCACCGTCCCGGAAGACCCTGGGGTCCTTGGGGAGAACCTATCTTCCGAGGGCAGGGCAGTTTCAAGGAAGAGAACGGCCGAAGAATGGGACCACCACCTTGGTTCGGGGGCCTTCATAATAGTCCGCCATCCGGACTTTCCCAGCCCTTTGATAGCTGAGCTGGAGACAACGAGCGGCTGCCCCAGGTACATATCCGGAGGATGCTCTTTCTGTTGCGAGCCTCGAAAGGGTCCCATGACCTCAAGGACGCCCACGGCAGTTGCAGGGGAGGTCAAGCTCCTGTCATCATACGGATTGGAGAACGTGAGGGTCGGAGGCCAGTCCGATCTGGTATCCTACGGTTCGTGCGAGATAGGAAGGTCAGAGGTCCCGGCTCCGGACCCTGAAAGTGTCATGGAGCTGATGACGGGTATAAGGAAGGCCCTCTACGAGGGTAAGGGTATGCAGAGGGCTATGGAGGCAGGCCGCAGACCTGGGATCGATACCGGTATCCTGCACACTGACAACGCAAACCCTGCCGTGATAGCAGAGCATCCCTACCTTGCAAAGCAGGCCCTTGAGGCCATCATAGAGAACGCCACTTCCGGTTCGGTACTGGCGTTCGGTCTGGAATCGACGGACCCGGAGGTGAGGTCCAGGAACAACCTCAATTCCACTCCTGAACAGACCATGTCGGCAATAGCGCTTACTGCAGAGGTGGGCGGGGCAAGGGGACCCAATGGGATGCCAGCGCTCCTTCCGGGGATCAACTTCCTTGGGGGATTGCCCGGGCAGACCAGGGAGAGCTTCGAAGGTGATATCGGATTCCTCAAAGAGGTCCTTGACAGGGGGCTATCGCTGCGGAGGATCAACATCAGGGCGGCCAGGTTCGATGACGGCCGAGGGGGTGCAAGGGACATGCTGGCGGACCTGGGGCTCGGATCAGCGTTCCACGCTTTCAGGGAGGAGGTGAGGGCGGACCTGGACCCGGCCTTCCTCGGAATGCTTCTGCCGGTTGGTACGGTCCTCAAAGGGGTACTGGTAGAGGCCCATGTTGGTAGGGTCCATTTCGGAAGGCAGATAGGGAGCTATCCCGTGCTCGTCGGTATGGAGCACAGTGCAGTTACGGGAAGCTTTCTGGATGTAGCGGTCACGGAGGTATCGAGCAGGTCGGTGACAGGGTTCAGGACACCATTTAACCTTGGGTCAGCATCGTTCTCTGACCTCCGGGCCGTCCCCGGGATAGGCAAGAAGAGGGCCGCATCGATATTCAGGGACCCGCCAAAGGACCGTCAGGAGCTCATATCCCGGCTCGAAGGAGCTCCCAAGTGGGTGTTAGACCAAATCGTCCTATGAGGTCCCTGTGCAGGTGGTTTGTGAACCTATCTGCTGTGTTCGCGACCATTTGAAGGCACATAAGAGGCATAAGGTTTTAACGGATGTAGGACGATTTGGATACCAACGGAAGGTGCAGATAATGCAGAAGGCACGCTGGGGCTATCTCATATCGTTAGTGATTTTGGTCTTATTGCTCACCATCCTGGTCCCTGCTGGAACGGGAGCAGAGCAGACCTCGTACCCGAAAAATACACTGCTCCATGATTACGAACCCAGTGCGGACGAGCAGTGGGACATGGACAATGCGATCAACGGTAAGGGCAACTTGTTCGCCGTTTGGGCGGACGCAAGGCTCCTGGATGCCGATATCCGGTTCACAAAATCCCTTAATGGTTCCTCATGGGGGGACGGTGTAGCTAACAATGACAAGATAGTCAACGACGACTCAGAGGTCGGTTATGACCACCTGGACCCCTCCATAGCCGTGGACTCCAAAGGCAGGCTCTATGTCGTTTGGCTCGATATGAGGGAACCGCAAGCTCACCTTCGGATATCCACGTCGAACAATTCCGGGGGCATATGGACCCCGGGGCGGAAGGTGGAGGAGGTGACGGGAGCGATATCCTTTCCCGTCCTGAGGTGGTCGAGCAGGGCCGGTCTATGCCTTGTATATCTGGAGACAAGGGACCAGGGTGGGAACGTCCACACGGATATCATGTTCACGAGGTCCCTTGATGAGGGGGAGACGTTCTCCGACCCTGTGGTGGTCAATGATGACGAAAATGGTGCCGACCAGATGAACCCCAGGATGGCGATGGCGGAGGATGGGACCGTAGGCATAGTCTGGGAAGATGCAAGGAACGATGACGGCACCGGGTCGAACACCGATGTTTACATGACAATTACCATGG
>JBFYMY010000142.1:0-2795 GCA_041304645.1 Thermoplasmatales archaeon | reverse complement strand
TTATCGCCCCAATGAGCAAGAACTTCCAGGAGCTCTTACGCTCCTTCTTAACCTGGGCCTGGGCCTTCTGGGCCTTCACTATCTCCTTTCCCTTTCCGGCGGGGACGGTCCTTATCCTTGGCTCGTTGGAGTCCTCCGGGTTGGGATAGACTATGAGGTCCTCGAGCTCCTCCGGAGGGAGATGCTCGGTCATGGACCTGGCTATCATGGACTTGCCGGTCCCGGGGTCCCCTATGAGGAGAAGATGCCTCCTCTGTTCGGCGGCCTTCTTCGCAACGATGACCGCCTCATCCTGGCCTATGACCTGGCCCATCATGTCCTTTGGTACCTTGATATCCTTGGTGGACCTTATGCCCTTCTCCTTGAGCCATTTCTCAAGTGAGGAGATGGTTGCAAGGCCTTCTTCTTTTTCGACCAATGGGAGCGCCTTCCAGTATAATACTCAGAGGACCTATCACCAGGGACATAAAAAAGGTTTCCCCCAAATGATATGACATATCGATGGTGAAAAGATTATTTAAACATCCCGCATCTCGGTGACCGTGAATGGGCGCAGGTCCGACCGGTCCAAGCGTTCAGCCAGGACAAGGCGCTATTACTCCGGGGACCCTTTCATCGACTGGCTCTACAGGGACCCAAGGAGGGCCGCTTCCTTGAGCGTCCTTTTCACCGTTGGCTCCATACTCGTATGGTTGGTCATGGTCGTGGTGGTCCTTGTCTACCTGGCCATCAGGGTGTTCTGATGTCCTTATAGGTCCATGATGCTCTGAAAGGCCCAGGACAGCTCCCTTATAGGGTCCTTAAACTCCTCCCTGCCATGACCGGGGTGCAGGCTTTTCAGGTCCCATCGGAGCGCTCTCGCCAGCGAGCGTTTCAGCTCTTCCAGGTCGCCTCCAGGCAGGTCCCACCTTCCCACCCCACCATCGCAGAAGGCAAGGTCCCCGCAGAAAAGGGCCCTTTCACTCCTCTCGATCAAACATATCTGCCCCCTGCAGTGACCGGGCGCAGGATGGACCTCCAGTTCCAGCTCCCCCAACCTTACCTCTTCCCCTACCTCCTTGATATCCTCGATGGGCTTAAGCTCGCATCCGAAGAGACCTGCGCCCGAGAGGATATCATCGCCCGCTCTAAGGATGCGGCAGCACTCGCCCGATGCCATGACAGGAACGGAAAGGGCCGAGGCCAGGGCCTTCCCCCCACCGCTGTGGTCATAGTGTTCATGGGTCAGGAGTATTGCCCTGACCTCACGGCCTTCCAGCTGGTCCCTTATGGACCTTAAAATGCTCTTCCCCGAGAGGCCGGTCCCTGCATCTATCACTACGGCATCATCGCCTTTGGAGACCAGGTATATGTTCGAATCGAAAGCACCCGTCCCCGAGACCCTGACCGTCACCAAAGGGTTCACATCTCCTACCATTTTAAAAAAAGGCCATGGTTTATTAGTTGAAATAACATTCGTTGCAGGATGATCGGCCCCTCAATGCTCCCTGAGGACGTCAGGAAAAAGGTCCTTTCGAAGGTCGCTCCCGATCCATTGGAAAGGGAGAAGGTCGAAGGTACGGCTGACAGGTTGCTGGAAGCGACAAGGGAAGCCTTGAGGTCGATGGGTGTCGAAGGGGTGGAGCCTGTTCTGGCGGGTTCCGTGGCCAAAGGGACCTATTCCAGGTCCCCTGACATAGATATCTTCCTGCTCTTTCCAAATGACACATCCGATGCCACCTTGGAAGATATAGGCCTCGCAGTAGGCGCGCAGGTGCTGAAGGACCCCGTCAGGAAGTACACGCAGCATCCGTACACGGCAGGGACGTTCATGGGGATGCAATGCGATATGGTCCCTTGCATTAAGGTCGGAAAGGGGGAGAAGGTCCGGACGGCGGTTGACAGGACGCCACACCATGTGGGATACATCAATTCGACCCTCAGACCTCAGCAGAGGGAGGAGGTCCTGCTCCTGAAATCCTTCCTTAAGGGGATAGGCGCCTATGGCGCCGAGGACACCGTTAGAGGCTTCAGCGGTTACCTTGTCGAGCTCCTTGTGATAGCATGCGGTGGTTTTGAGGACACCATCCGCACCCTATCTGCGATAAGGACATTAAGGGAGCCTCCGTTATTTACCGAGGAGGTCAGCGACCTGTCATGGCTAGCTGAGGAACCAGTCGTCATAGATGTGACCGGGGGCAGATCGTCCTCGGACCAGCCATCTATCGGAAGGATGGCGGAGGACTTCCCGAGAGAGCCCTTGATCGTAGTGGACCCTGTGGACCCCAGGAGGAACGTCGCCTCCCCCGTCTCCGCACAGACGCTAGCCCACTCCGCGAGATGCGCCAGGTCGCTGCTTGAGAGACCGTCCATCGAACCGTTCCACCCATTCTCCAGTAGGCCCATTGACCTTGACCTGGCACGTGCGAAAGGACCAGGAATTGCGAACTCGTCAGGACCGCTGATATGCCCCCTACCAGTAGGAAATAGCAGCATAGCAGCGACCCAGCTGAGGCGGGTGCTCAACACCTGCATCTCATCGCTCAGGAGGGAGGGTTTCGGATCGGTTTCAGTGTACTTCTGTCTCGTATTCCCCAAGGGTTCGACCGTTGACCAGGGGTACACCAGAGCCCGATGGTCCTTCCGCTCGTCCAAGATAGATGCGCCGAAAGTGGCCTTCAGCATAGCAACGGAACCCGTTGAGCTCGGTCCGACCAGAGAGCACTGGGGGCCCGATATTGACAATGAGAGGGCCTCTGAATTCAGGGCTCGATGGGGCGAGGGCACGCGCCACGACCCTGCCACCGGCAGATTGT
>JBFYMY010000141.1:0-7398 GCA_041304645.1 Thermoplasmatales archaeon | reverse complement strand
ATGCTCACGGGCATCTACGACATAGGGACGCTCATACTGATATTCTTCATGAACATGATGATGATACTCTTCGGTCTCATAATGGAGAAGAGGAACCAGCTCGCCAAAAAACTGGATTGGTCCCCCTTCATCTTTGGAAGCATTGCAGGGCTCATACCCTGGATAGCTATAGGGATACACCTCCTTGGGGCAGGAGGCGGGGACGGGGGGCCTCCCACGTTCGTTTATTACATCTACATTTCCATAGCTGTGTTCTTCAACATCTTCGCCATAAACATGGCCCTCCAGTACAAGAAGTTCTGGAAATGGAGGAACTATCTCTTCGGGGAATGGGTCTATATCGGTCTTTCATTGATAGCAAAATCCCTCCTGGCCTGGCAGGTCTTCGCCGGGACATTAAGACCCGAATGATGATGGGGTTGAAAGATGGACCTTCAAGGGATCGAACCTCTTTATTTCGTCAAAGGTAGCGAATGGAGGGAATGGCTGTCCCGGAACGGAAGGACATCCAATGGTGAGTGGGTGATGATCTTCAAGGTAGGTTCAGAAAAGGAGGGACTTCGACTTGATGAAGCGGTCAAAGAAGCCCTCTGCTTCGGCTGGATAGACAGCGTCATGAAGAGCATAGATGAGGACCACTATTTCTTGAGGTTCACTCCTAGGAGGAAAGGGTCGGTCTGGTCCGAGAGGAACCTTGTAAGGATGAGGAGGCTGATCAAGGAGGGACGCATGACAGATGCGGGCCTCTCGGTCCTTGTGGTTCCTATCGATGGACTTCCGGAGAAGGTCCTCGTTAGGTCAAAGGATGTAGATATCCCCTTTTTTATTGAGAAAGCACTCAAGGCTGACAGGAGGGCCTGGGAGTTCTTTGAAAGATACCCTCCTTCCCATAAGAGGATGATAGTTGGATGGATAATGGATGCAAAGAAGGATGAGACCCGTCTTAGGAGGCTGGATGAGGCAAGGCGGAAGTTCTCTGAGGGTAAGGGCCTGGGTATGAAATGAACTGTTCGATTTGAAAGCTAGAGCGTAACAGGAGCTAAACCCCATGACAGTGCCGGTTTTCGTCCACATATGTCTGGTAGCCAGGGACTTAAAGGAGCTATCAAGGTTCTATATGGAGGTGTTCGGACTTGTTCCGGTTCCCCCGGAGCGTCACCTGAAGGGTGAATGGTTCGAAAAGGCAACAGGTATCAGGAAAGCCTCTGCCGACGGCATCCATCTGATGATGAGGGGAGAGGTGGGACCCAATGTGACACTTGAGGTCCTTAAGTTCGACCCCGAAGGGACCGATGTCGAAAAAGTTGTTGATCGTCCCGGTCTCTCCCACATGGCTTTCAGGGTAGATGATGTTAAGGTCTCATTGAAAAAGGTCCTTGATAATGGTGGGACACAGTTAGGCGAGATAGTTTCTAAAGAGATCAAGGGTGCAGGAAATGTCACTTTCGTATATGTCCGCGACCCGGAGGGGAATATATTGGAGCTTCAGAGATGGGACGGGTGAACCAATGGACAATGGTATATTGAAAAGGATAAGGGAAGAGCTGAGAGCGAAGGCCGACCCCAAGCATAAGGAGGGCGCGGAGCGCTACTTCAAGGAAAAGACCCTGTTCTATGGAGTGAGGAACCCCCTCGTCAACAAGATGGCATCCGAATACTGGAAGGAAGTGAAGCCCCTTGGAAAGGAACGGATATTCGAACTCTGCGAGGAGCTGCTCTCCTCCGATTACTCAGAAGAGTCATTCATCGTCTGCAACTGGGTCCCGAGAATGAAGAGACAGTTCTCCAAGGAGGACCTGCCAAGGTTCAAAAGGTGGGTAGATGACCATCTGAATACCTGGGCCAAGGTCGATTCGTTCTGCAACCATACCATGGGAGATTACATAGATCTATATCCCCAGACCGTTCAGGAATTGAAGGAATGGACATCCTCCCGGAACAGATGGATGAGACGGGCCTCTGCTGTTTCTCTTATTCTCCCCGCAAGAAGAGGGGAGTACCTTGCGGATATCTTCGAGATAGCAGATCCCCTTCTTGAGGACCAGGACGACATGGTCCAGAAGGGATATGGATGGATGCTCAAGGAAGCGAGCAGGAAGCACCAGGGAGAGGTCTTAGAGTATGTTCTTAAGAACAAAGAAAGGATGCCCAGGACCGCTCTCAGGTATGCGATAGAGCTCATGCCGGAAGATATGAGGAAGGAAGCGATGAGGAAGTGAGGGGTAAAAACCTGCTTCTGACAGAGGTCAGTATAGAAAAAGGATTATGATGGTTCCTATCCCAATTCAGGTAAATGAATAATAACTTTTTTCCTTACTGGCCATATCACTTTTATTTAAAAAAAAAATAATAATTACCCGATCCACACCACCTTTTTCACCTTATGATACCCTTAAAGCTGAAGGTATGAAAACAATCGTTGATGAAGGTAATTGACCTTATTGGCATTTAGAGAATAGGCTAAAATAGTAATTGTCTACAGATATGTAGTCTTATGGAATATCTTAACAAGTTATTTATATTAATTAATATATATTATGCTATGTGTCTACAATAAATAACACCCCTGGGGAAAGACCTAAAGTATTCCAAAGTATTCAAAGAACGGTATACATCGCAGCATTGCGCCAGCGTTTCATAACCCTATCCGAGGTGAAGGTCATAGCCGGTCGTGAAGCGACAGCCCGAATGATACTGTGGAGGCTATCACGGAGCGGACAACTGGTTCGGGTAAAGGAAGGGCTGTATGCTGCGATCCCGCCAGAACATGTTGGATCGGACTTCGAGGTGGACCGATATATCCTTATCGACCGAGAGATGGCATCGAAGGGCGCACTTGCGTTCCACAGCGCACTTGAACTTCACGGCACATCCTACTCGCAATTCTCAACTGTATATTATCTATCCCAGAGACAGCACAAGCCGTTCGATTTCCAGGATATCACGTATAGGGTCGTAGCATCAAAGCAACTTTTCGGCATCACTAAGACCATCAGGAACGGTATAGGCGTTCCTGTGACCGACAAGGAGAGGACCTTTCTCGACTGCATCCGCCGGACGGACCTCTGCGGAGGTCTGGAGGAATACCTGAAGAGCGTTGAGGGTTTCACGCTGATGAGCCCGTTGAAACTGATGGATTATCTGGAAAGGTTCGATGAGCAAACTCTGTATCAGAGGGCGGGATTGATCCTCGATCTCCTGAAGGGAAGGATAAAGGTCCAGGAAGAACTCCTGGATATCATCAAGGCCCGAGTTGGACCAACTCCATGCTATCTTCTACCTGGAAGGAGGACCGAAGGCGGAAAATTGATGAGAGAGTGGAACGTGATCGTACCGGAGAACCTATCGGAGCTGATGCGTTTTGTCTGATATCCCTGGCAGGTCCTATTTTTTCAGTCTATCCCGTAGTACAGGATTCAAGACGGATTCCCTGGAGAAGGTCTACCGGATCATAATCATCCTTCAACGGATGCGCAATATTCCCCTGCTGGCCAAATGTCTTGCCCTCAAGGGAGGAACAGCGCTCCACGGTCTGATATTCGGGTTCCGCCGTTTGTCGATAGATATCGATCTGAACTATATCGGAAACATCGACAGGGAAACCATGCAGAAGGACCGTGAAGAGATTCGAAGAACACTCATATTTCTTTTCAAGGATCTGGGATACAGTGTTGACAAACCCGTATCCATGTATGCAGAAGAGCAGTTCAACGTCCATTATACGAATTGCGGTGGAGGGGCCGATAGGCTGAAACTGGAGATCAATTATCTTGAAAGGCTTCCTGTCCTCGGTACCGTGGAAGGCCGTTTAAAACATCCTTTTGCTGAGCTGAATGTGGTCGATGTACTTTCCTACCGCCCCGAGGAGCTTTTCGCGGGCAAGATCCGTGCACTGATCATCCGTGGAACTCCACGTGATATCTATGACTGCGACCTGATAACGAGGGGAACACATCCATTCGATGCTACTCTTATGCGTAAACTAGTACTTTTCTATTTGAGCATGTCAGCAGTCGATGTCCGGACTCTAGGCTTGGATTCAATTGATAAAGTAACAGAGAAGAATATCCGGGATATCCTCCAGCCCATGCTTTCTAAGGTGGATTTACCGGACCTTACTACCATGAAGAAGAACATCCATGAAAATATCGGACCAATACTTGACCTTACCTCAAATGAATTGATGTTCTTCGATAAATTCTATGAGGAGAAGCATATGCAACAGGAGCTCCTATTCGATGGTATTCCCGTTCCCAATGACCTCTCATGTCATCCGGGGATCGTCTGGAGATTGATGCAGTTGGGTAGAAAGGAAAACTCGGTATGAGGTTTTGGCATCCTCTTTTTAAATGAAGGATATTCCCCTGTGATTTCTAGGATGGATAGGATCATTCAACTACCAATAGGTCAGATGAACACCTCCATAAATATCCTTGAAATCGATCCCGTGCAGCTGTTATTTTAACGGAATAGCAGAGGAAAAAAGAGTTAATAAAGGGTAGTTGAGATCGATGGATGCTCAAGGAAGTAATGAGGAAGTGAAGGTCGGGGATTGTTAAACCTATGGTATTCGATGAGGCCATAGTTCCTAACCTGTTGAAGAAGTCATTTTTTTCTCTCATTTCAATGTTGACCTTCATCAGTCTCTCATGGCATGGACTGCTTTGGAAGGATCGAAATGGAAATAATATTTTTCATCGAACCAGGCGCATTCCATCGATGAGATAGGTATTCCCGTCCTCTGTGAGAGACCGAGCGCATACAGGAGCAGCTGCGCCTCCGGGTGTTCCTTTGACGACTCCGGTTTGATGTCGAGTATGTGCAATTTTCCGAACCTATGCTGGATCAGGTCTATGTGACCGGTGATATCACCTGTTCCATCCAAGTGGAAATGGATGGGTACCTCCTTCGCAATGGTCGCAAGGTCATTGACGAGCATCAGGTCCTCCACCATTGGATGTCTTTCGGGACCTGTCCTTGCCGCGGAGAAGCCTACCTCTGCGAACCTGCAGGCAATGTTCTTGGTCCTTGAGACATTGACATTCACGTTCAATGGGACCTCGGAGCACCTTGATCCCTCATCGAACATCGGTCCGTCACGGAAGTTGATGAGGTATGATCCCAACCCTTTCATCTCGCTTTTCAGCAGCTGGAGCTTGAACAGGTTCAAGCCGAACCGGTATGGTATTCCCCTATGGACCATTACATGTTCCCTTATTACCTCCTCAAAGCCTGTTAATCTCTCTCTGTACTTCCTCATCGGACAGATATCCTCATGTTCTGAAAGCCATCTCTGAACGGTCGTTCTGGAAGGTGAGGACCTGTACCTCCTTCTGAGGTCAGAGGCGATCTCGGCCTGTGTCATACCCAGCGTGTAAGAGTTCAGGACATGGACGAGCAAATGCTTCGGATATTTCCATGAAGGCCGTTCGACGAACCTTTTTCTGCATCTTCTGCACATGAAGATGGTCTTCTTCCCGGACATGTTGGTTCGTGTACCCTTCCTTGTGATCGATTCCGAACCGCATCGGGGACAAAGCGCACTCATATTATCCCTCGAAGGGGATGAATGTCATCTGTTAATATAACTTCTCATTTAATTATCTTTGAGGGGAGAAAAAAATGGATGTTGATATTATGTGTTAGAAATGATTTGAATTGGTCCGATCGTGGGCGATCCATAGAACATCATTATTCTTTTTAAAATCGAGAAGGACTTGTCATAGGGTACAAGAGATAGAAAACAATGTTCAGACCTAAGTTAAGGCCCCGAGTGGGGCCCCGAACGGGGCCTCGAGATGGACATTGTTGGGACCCGGGACGGGCAGCCTTTTTTGGCAAGATAGGACCCGAGATGGACAATGTTGGGACCCGAGATGGGCAAGAAGGGTAGATGATATTTTTACGATGGCCAGGAGTTGGGAGCAGGACCCGGGATGGACATCCGATCATGCATGATATCAGCTGTTCTTTTGGGACACTGGGACCCGAGATGGGCAGTGATGTCATTTTTGGGTGTATTTGAACGGTCCCCCCTCCCCTCATCACGAACATCTTATCCTCCCCTTCCCTGATATGTTCCTTAGTAATTGTATCATCAGATCGCTTCCCCCTCTCTTCATGAGGGGTTTTGCTCCGCGAAATCATTATATCATTTCCATTCCATCCCTTTCTGGTGTGGGGCGGGGACCCAACTTGATTATGTTCCCCTTGGAACCTTTCTCTGACCGTCCCTTTATTCACCCCCCATCCCTTTCGAAGGCGCCATGATGCGCCATCCGGGTCCGGTCTCAACCGAGCGTCCGTGAAAGCTCACGGAACGCAGTGAGGGGCGGACGGACCTGTTCATTCTATGTTATACCGATTTTATTGCCCGCCCGTACTTTTTTTCCCGTCCGTCCTCCCAATAACGGTGCATCGCCATAACGATATCATTATATCATTTCATGTCATTCCATCATTGTGAGATGGAGGCAGGTTAGAACATCCAACCGCCAGAGAAGGCGGCTCGAAGCCCTGAACAAACACCTCCTCTTCTCCCTTTTCAAACTCTCCCGTGGACCATTCACGAAAGAGAACTGTCATAATGATAGATGGGAAGATTGTGATGAAGAAAATATGATAAATGCTGTCGATCCTGACTCTGACGACATTCGAAAGATCGGAGATCTTCCGTGCCACGGCCGGTACAGCGGTCGTGATGACGATCTGTATGACGGCCTCGAGCGCGGATATGGGCCGTATAAAGCAGGGATATATACCGATCTTAGCAGACCCTATTTCGTTCCACACGTTGGGCATATCATGGATCTGCCCCGCATGGGAAGAAGGGTCTTCCCATGTCTGGACCATAATACAACGGATCCGTTCGATGACGAACCAGCCATAGAAAAATCCCATCGGGATTTTCCTTGGCACCGAACACAGATGTTCGATGACAATGACAATATCGAAGATGGAACAGAAGATGTAAACAGGAACGGTAGAATAGATGGTGATAATGGAGATGGGATATGGAGCACAAGTGAAACATGGACCGAACTAGATCCAAATTCAGAGGACACAGACGGTGATTCTTTCAACGATGATGATGAACAATCTTGGGGGTATAATCCAATTTCAAAAGATACAGACGGCGACGGATTGAATGACAATGTAGAAGACCATTTCAATTATGGAACAAAGGATTCGAACGAAACAAGCGTAATAGAATCAGATACCGACAAGGACGGTCTCTCAGATAAAATGGAACTCGACGGATGGACAGTCATAGTCATCTATGAGGCGACACTAGAAATCAAAGAAGAGTATGATGTCACTTCCGATCCCTTAGATCCGGACTCAGAAGGTGACGGAATAAACGATTGTGGCGAATTTGAGAACGGCACAGACCCGAAT
>JBFYMY010000140.1:0-29701 GCA_041304645.1 Thermoplasmatales archaeon | reverse complement strand
TCTCGGTCGGAACGACCCTGGCCGCTTCCATCCTAATAACGGCCGCATGGGTACGGAAGAGGTTCCATGGGTGGGCCCTCATCTTCCCCTTGATAGCGATGGCACCCTGCCTTTTTACGTTATGGACATTCGTCCGGCCATATATTAACATCTACGGGACGTTCGACGGGGGGATGCTGGCATCAGCTTTGGTAATGCTGGCAATGACGGCCGCTCTCCAGTTCGCACCGGATGGGAGGAAGAAGGAGAAGGAAGCCCCGAAGGTGGAGGAAGAGGATGATGAGCTTCCCGACCTCGAGATGCCTAAGGTCGTCTATGTCGATAGACATGTCTTCGTAAAGGTGGGGAACAACAAGTATGATGGAGGGGATGACCCAACGGAGGACCCCTACAAGGTAATTGGTGTCCGAAGGGACGATGACCTTGCGGCCATCGAGAGGGCGTTCAGGGAGAAGATCCATCTGTACCACCCCGATAAGTTCGATAAGGGGCCGGATTGGGTGAGGGAGAAGGCCAAAGAAGAGACCATGAGGCTGAACAGGGCCTATGAGAAGGTCATGAAGAGGAAATGAGCGATGATATGCAGGCCGACCCGGATTCGTAAAAAAGGTAATATCAGTCCGATATCTAACTCCTTTTTCACTCTCAACGATTTAACTATGATCCCTTCGGGTCGTCCCACTCTCTACTGCATAATCAATTAATATCGAATAGGCCGACCCGGACCCGCAGAAGCCGAAGGCTTCAAGGGCGCAGGAAAATCGCAGTTCTAATCACTCACTGTTCACGATTTTCCTAGCGTTTGAACTATAATCTTTTTCGAGGGGCGGCCCATGCAAAGAATATTAAGAAAAGTTAAATGGGCCGACCCGGATTTGAACCGGGGACCTTCACCATGTCAAGGTGACGTCATAACCAGCTAGACCATCGGCCCGGTGGGTTCTAAGCGTTCCCGTCGGACATCAACACAACTTCGGATTTAAACGTTATCGTCCGCCGCTCGACCAGTGGCAGGCTATATCAATGAGACAGTGACCTCGACCTGTTGGTAGGCGAACCTCTTCTGTGGAGGCTCCCCGTTGCCCGGTTCGATATCCCCATTATCCCCCACCGTGAAATAGACGATGAACACCTTCGACTGCTGGAAGGTGTGCTTGACCCTCAATACCCCCCCTGAATAATCCTGGAACTCCTGGAAAAAGTCCTCGTTGTTATTGACGTCCCAATCTATGAGGAGATAATCTATGCCCCCGTTCAGGTCGGGGTCCGAGGCCGATATCCTGAACTCCACCTCCACCCCTTTCTTGGCCCTTTCGGGAGAGTTGAAGTCGTCAATGACCGGAGCCTTGTTGACGAAAACGTCCAAGGTGGATGGTTCCGAAGTTATCTGCCTGTACCTGGAAGTGGACCTGACAAGGGCATTCTCCATCTGGGCGGATATGGTGTAGTAGCCCATGTAGTCCCCTTCTATCTCAAGCTGGGGGGAGTACGGGTCCAGAAGGAGCTCGTAAAGGCTCATCGTCCTGGGATCGTCGCTTCCGGTCGGGTCTAGCATGCTTATCTCGACATTGTACCTCTTGCTGTAAGGGGACAGGTCAATGGCCCATGAGGCCCCGAACTTGGGCGTCACAAGTACAAAGTTCCTGGTCTGCTTCGTTTCCTGGTCCAGGCTTTCGGTAATGGAGAGATTGAGGCTCACAGGAACATGGCCTATGCTGTGAGCAGTGGTAGTCTTCTTGCCTTCAATGGAGAACGTGAACTCGTACTCTCCGTTCTCGGTAACGAAATCGGAGAACTTCACTATGATGTCCGCCCGGTCCTCCTTTACCGTGACCTGCTGGGTATGGACCCTAGCCGAATCGAAAGAGATGTCGAGCGCTCCCTTCCCATCGACCGTCTGCGCACCGCGGCTCAGCGCCAGCATGCTCAGGGCTATCCCGTACCTGCCATCATCATCGGAGACCTCCTCAGGCGCATTGAGGAACCTCACCGAGGTCACGCTCGTCCCCCAGAAGAAGTAGAACCCGGCGGCTGTAAGGAGGACAAGGACCACGATGATAGCTATGATGGGGCCGGCCGTTATCCTCCTTGAGGGCCTTTCGGTGGTCTCCTCCCCGTCAAGCCCCTCCAGGACATCTGCTCTAAGGACCTCCCTATCGCTCATGGGAACACCGTATCGGACAAAGCAGGCATCTAATCGGTTCATTATTATTTAAACTGATTTGAACCGGGATGGTCCTAAGGACTATCTTCCGAAAAGGTTCCTGACCAGTGAAAGAACTGCAAGCGGGGAGATGGCCATGAGCCCGACCAGGGCCTTCCCCAGGATCGTTGTGGATTCATAGTAGGTGCTGGGCCAATCGCCTATGAGGAACGGTGCGACCGCCACCACAGCGCCGATCCCCATGAACACAAGGGTGAAACCCACCTGCCTGGCAAGTAGGATGTCGCTCATGTGCGCCTCGTAATCCAGGGATGCGTACCTGTTCCTCCAATTGATCCCCTCAAGGAACCCCAGGACGGCCCAGATGAAGATGATGGAAAGGAACGGGTCCTGATGAGCGACCCTGACCTCCGAGGCCTGGGCATAGACCATGCCCGATAGCGCCAAGAGCAGGAACGAGAGGACCGTTCCCCCCCGAGCCATCGTTGAGCGGTAAAGGACGCTGTGGACACCCAGCATGGTCGGGGCCATGCACACAAGGGTCCAGACGATGATGGCCCACGACCTTATCACCACCGACCCTTTCAATCTCTCATAATAGGACCCCTCCCCCATGAACAGCGATAATACAAGCCCGAACACGAGCCAGGCGCCCAGGCCCAAGAATGCCCTGGCCCCGTAACGGATGGTCTGCCTGGGCCACCTTGACCTCAGGAACGATACGGCCGCCCCAAGGACGAGCCCTATGACCGACCAGAGGAACACGGGGACACCCTCGAGCGAGCCGGATACGAAGACCTGGAAAGTACCTATCTCCGGTACCGCGATCGGAAGGATGAACGCGGCCCCGATGAGGCAGAGCACGGGCCAGACCAAAAGGGCCTTCTGAAGGACCGCACTCATTCCCATACCTCCATAAGGGCCCACTGTACGTCCTTGCCCGGGTGCCAGTCCACGACCCTGGCCCCCATGGAGCCGAGCTCCATTAGGAGGTTCTCCCTGGACAGCTTCTTAAGCAGGTACTTGGGGACCGTCACATCGGAATAGAGCATCCTTTCGAAATCCACCCCTGACGGGGAGACCACCAGGGTCGGGTGCCCCCTTCCGACCAGCTGTCTCACCGCCTCCTTGACGGTGGGGTCCTCAGCAAGGGAAGAGAGTATGAGGATGGGGCAGTTGGGGGACAGATACGACAGGGCGTATGTGACGCTGGAGCCCAGAGTGTCCTGTCCCGACGGGGTGATGTCCGTGAGTATATGAAGGATGGACTGGAGCGCCCCTGGGCCGCCTTTAGGCTTTGTTACATTGACAGAACGGCCGTAGACCACAAGACCGACCCTGTTCGACCTGTTCAGGAGGGCGGAAGATAGCGAAGCGCACAATCTGATGGACCGTTCGACGGGGTTGTCCGTCATTAGCCCGACCCTGCCGACAAGGCGGGCATCTATGAAGAACATGACATCGGTGACCGTCTCGGTCTCGTACTGGTTGACCTGCAGCTTACCCGTCCTTGCGAACGCCTTCCAATTGATGGTGTTGAACGGGTCCGTGGTCGTGTAACCACGGATGGAATGGAACTCCTTTCCTGACCCGATCCTCTTGACCTTCATCTCACCTGGCCTGTGGAGGTTTTGCCTCACCTTCACGGCCCCCTGCCTGCCTTGGTGCATGGCGGGGAACACGGTCAGGTTCTGGGGCTCGCCGGAGGCGGACTCCCGATACCATAGCCATAGCGGGTCCCACCTTCGGACAAGGGTAGGACCGGTCGGATGGTAGCCACGCAGGGGGGCCTTGACGACGAACGAATGGCGGCTCCTGCCCGGCGGCAGCAAGGCCAGGTTCGAACCCTTGTCGAGCTCGAGGTTGGGAGAGAGCCTGTGGAAGACCTCTATGTTGCCCCAGCTCCCCCGGGAATCTATCTCCATGTCCACCCGGACGGTCTCTTCCTCGAACACCTGGGTCCGGTCCATCTCCGCCGTGACCCTGGGCCTCCCCGGGAGGGTGGTCAAGGAGAGCAGCATGATGGCCCCTATGACAAGGGAACCGACAAGGAGAAGCTCGGATGATAGGACCAGGGAGAGCACCAGAAGCGTCAGGCTGGAGGCGGCGTAGGCCATGGCCCTCAGAGTGTAGTTCCTCACTTCCTCTGCCATCGTCCCACCTCCTCCACGATGCCCTCCATGGTCCCATCGTAACGCCCGCTCCGGGCGAACGCCGAGAGCACCTTGTCGCCTATCAGCCTATCGAGCTCTTCCCAGCTCGCTCTGGAGAATGCCTCGACCGAGAGGCCGTGGAAGAGCCTGACCCTGTCCAGGAAAACCTTCCTGGCCTCATTTAAGTCCTCGGGTGCGAGCTCCGGCTCCGCAAGTTCGGCAACCCCGCTCCTGTCCAGGAGGCAGACGTGCTCGGGCCTTTCCAGGGGGTTGTAGAGGTACGCTATGGAGAGAAGGGCCACGGTCACAAGGGTCCCGACGACTATCTTCATGTTGATGTCCGTCGTGAACATGGCCACCCCATAGACCGCTTTCCTTACGGGGGATGAGGGGAGCGGCGGGTCGTGGACAGAATCGTCTATGACCATCATACCGCCATCGGGGAGCAGGAACTCTATGAGGGCCTTGGCGAACTGTCCGTTCCCTTCCGAACCCAGCATCCCGTTCATGAACATGGAGGGGTCCGAGAGGAACACCGCCCCACCCCCGCCCGTCTGCGCCAGGTCGGGGTCCGTGAGGACACAGAGGTACCTCACGCCCTGGGCCTCGGGCGAACCGGAGCTCAGATTGTCGTTCAGGCCGTTCCCGTTCTGATCGACCCATGCCGAGCTCGAGGATGCAATGAGGGCGACGCCCGAGGTGAAGAACAGCGAGGCGGGTCGGTTCATGAGGACGAAACCGTCGAAGAAGCTCGTCGAGACATCGAACTTGAGGTGGTTGACATCTCCGACGAAGTCCTGGTCGTAGAGCTGCCCCTTTGCGTAGCTTACCCCGTGGTCCTCCGCGACCCCGGAGGTCATGCCCTCATCGTCCGCCACAAGGAGCCTTCCACCTCTCTCCGTGAACTTCTTGAGGGCAAGGGTCTCGGTGAGCGTATACCGCCTCTGAGGGCCAAGGGAGATGAAGAGCACCTTGTCGGGGTCCTCGTCCTCAAGGAGCAGCGTCGGCGTGGTGGTCAGGACCATGACGCTCGCCCCGGTGGTCTTGGCGATGCTCAGGAACTCCGAGGCTCCCATCCAACCTTCCTCGGAGGTCGACAGGGTGGACCTTGTCTCCACTATGATAAGAGGCGCCGCCAGAGCGGTGAGGATGAAAAGAGCTACCGCCACCATGACCGAAAGCGATAGCGCCCTGGCCCAACTGACCCTCAACCGGACACCCCCTTCTCGCCGAGGAGGTCCAAAAGATCGCTCCCGTGATCCATCCTCAACCTGTGCATCTGAGGTCTGGGGACAGACCGGGAGGTCTCGGCCCCCATGACCGATACCCTGCTTCCCAACCGCACATGGTCCACAGCCTCGGCGGACCGCAGGAGCCTCTGTTCGATATCCTTGGAGACCCCCATCAGATGGGACGACATCTCATGGTCGGAGTAACGGGCCTCCTCGAAGAGCTTCGTTAGGTTGTCGAGCTCCCTGAGCTCCGGGGCCTCCGATGTCATTATGGTGGAATATTCCCTTGCCGTCATCTCCTCAGGCCTGCCTGACCCGCCGGCCCTCAGCCGGTCCTGGACACTGCGGTATGATTCGAAGATGGCTTTGTTGGTCCTCCCGGCGGGATCGAACGGGTACAAGGTTCGCCTTTCCATCCGCTCGAGACGATCATGCTCCGAGTCCCTTCTGAGCTTCCTTGCCCGGATGTACATGGCCGCAGCCGCCGCTATCACTGCTGCAACGAGGCCTGCAAGGAGGAAGGGGGCAAGGTCCATCCGCGGACCGGTCCCTTTGGACACCGGTACCGTCGTATTGTATCCGGTGCCAATGAGGAACCTCGAAGGGTCGCCGGGGAACCTCAGGAAGAGGACATCCCCCTCGGACGTCCCGTTGAACAACAATGTGAGATTTCCCTGAGCATCCGTGAACCTGGTGGAGTAGGAGAGACCCTTGCCGAACTGGATCGGTGCGCTCCCTACGGGTGCCCCCTTCTCATCCGCAAGCCGAACCGTCATGTTGAAGCTGCCCGGTAGGGGCTCACCTTCGACCGTCAGATATGTCCTGGACCGGACAATGGCCTTCCATGAGGACTCGGACGGTCGATACCATCCTGCCCTCTCATCATTCAGGTCGCGGAACCTGACGGTCATGGTCCCGCTGCCGGTCCTTGTGAACCGGTCCATCGTATGGGACATGGTGAAGAACCCGCCCTCCCTTGAGTCCGTTACCTCGACCTGGACCCCGTCCATCAGGAGCTCTATCACCCCTTCCCCCACTATGCCGGCCCCGTTGTCATCCTCGAGCCTGCCCTCAACCTTCATGCCGTCCAGGAGCGTAAGCTCCATGGGCGGGTCCGTAAGTGTCAGCTTAGAGAGCGCCACCACCCAAACGGTGAACGACCCCGTCCCGCCAACGGTCCCCTGGGACCCTTCCGCCACATGCTCCACCATCATACTTGCAGGGCCCAAGGGCGAACCTGGGATGACCTGTACCATTATGGCCGCCCATCCCGTGGAATTGGTGACAGCAGCGCCGGACGGGAGCCATGTAGCATCGGGGAACGTGACCCGCACGGTCCCTCCTTCCACGGGCGCTCCCGTCGAGGAGAGGAGGAGGACATCCAGTGAATGGACGGTCCCCCTGACCACCTCCAGGTCGGGGACCATGAGGGTGGTCCTGTCCAGCGATCTGAAGGTTAATGAGGAGTTGACCGCGGTCTGCCCTGGCGCGATGGTGAAGGAGACCGAGATCATATAAGCGCCCGGAGGGAAGGTCTCGGGAACGAGCCTCAAGCTCGATGTGAACGCGCCTCCGCTCAAGGGGGCGGTGATGTCCGCCGCGGGCCCAGAGGCCCCGGTCCTGACGACCATGATTATGACCTCGCCCTCTGGGGTGGGACCGTTCCAGGACACCGTCCCGTTGACGTAGAGGACCGACCCCATGCTAAGGACGGAGGGTATAGGTGACAATCTCACCTCGGGGCCGGGGACCAGTTCGAAGGTGATGGAGACCTGCGACCTATCTATGTACTGTCCCCCCCTGTAACCGACCTCAACTGAATGCTCACCCTCCTCCTTCGGGAGCTCCAGGGAAACGAGGAAAACGCCCTTGCCGTCGGAACGTACCGCACCTGCGGCCTTCCCGTCCACCGATATATCAAGGTCAAGGCCCCTTAGGGGCTCTCCCATTGCATCCACGATACTACCGTTCAACGGGACCCTGCTGCCTATGACGGACGTGGAAGGGAAAGGTCCCAGCAGGAGAGCTGAAGATGACCTGACCGTCAGGGATATGGGGTCAGAGGCCGAGGGCGTGAATAACTTGAAGGAATGCACCGTTTCCCTGGTGACCGCGTAAAGGACCACCGGGCCTACGGGAGTACCCTTGACAGGAGCGCAGCTTGCCGAGAACCGGCCCCCCTCGTCCGTACCGGTCGAACTGCCGACCCTGTATGCGGGGTTCGCCTCGAGCGTGAGGATGGTCTCGGCGGGCATCCCTTCAGGGACTATGAGGACCGAAACGAAAGCACCCTTAACGGGCCTTCCGTCCCTGCCGGTCACCCTCCCCTCGACCTTGAAGGCCCCGTCCTTCCTTTCGGTGGTCTTGACCAGGGTCTGCGGGGCGGTCTCGATCAGGACTATCGGTCGCTCTTCGGGGAGGGGTTCCGAACCCGGGTCTCCGGGGTCGAGAGGGTTCGTACCCTCGGTCACCTCCCGCCCGTCCGTGAGCTGGTCCCTGTCCGTGTCCCTATCGTTCGGGTCGGTGGTATTGTCGAACCTCCCGTCACCGGTCCAATCAACATAGCTATCTTCCCAGACATGGGTGACCTCCGCCAGGTCCGGCAGGCTGTCACCGTCGGTATCGGGCCTGTTGGGGTCGGTGCGATATGATACCAGCTCCTCAAGGTCCGTCAGGCCATCCCTGTCCGTATCGGCAGTGAGGGGATTGGTCCCCTCCACCAGCACCTCCTGCCCATCGGAGATGCCGTCGCCGTCCGTGTCCGCATCGTTCGGGTCGGGCCTGTTGTCCATGAGACCGTCACCGTTCCAGTCCACGGTCGTGAGCGGATAGTAGAACGTCTCTCTCTCTTCGAAGTTCAGAAGTCCGTCACCGTCATTGTCGAGCCATCTGTCGTCGTCCGACGGGTCCAGAGGGTCCATGGACCTCTCGACCTCTAGACCGTCCGGCATCCCGCCCCTGTCCGTGTCCGGCGACAGCGGGTCAGTAAAGTAAATGGTGACCTCGGCCCCGTCCGTGAGACCGTCGCCGTCCGTATCGGGCGAATGCGGGTCCGTCCCATGCTTGGCCTCGCCTGGAAGTATAACCCCTGAAGGCAGCTCGAGGTTCCCCCCGTCCAGCAGGCCGTCCCCGTCCGTATCTGCCTTCAACGGGTCCGTCGGGGCATAAGGCCTTGACGGGTCCAGCCTGTTCCTGGGGGTCCGCTCCCCCTCACGAGGCCTGCCCTGTCTGTCAACGATGTCATAACCGTCCCAGAGGCCGTCCCCGTCCGTATCGGGGTCGTTGGGATCGGTCCGGTCGGATACCTCCAGGCCGTCCTTGACGCCGTCGCCGTCGGAATCGGGGTCAAGAGGGTCCGTGGGGTCGAAACCGTTATGTCCGGACCTTTCGCCCTTCATCTCCTTCCCATCGATGGTCACGGTCAGGGGGCCGTCCACCAGACCGTCCTTGTCGGTATCTGGGTCGTTCCATTTGGTCCCAAGCAGCATCTCATCGATGTCAGGGAGCCCGTCTCCGTCGCTGTCGAGTATGAAACCGTCATCGTGGGGGCTCAGCGGATCGAAAGGAAGAGGCCTGTGCAGGACTTCCTTGCCGTCGGTCACACCCCCTCCATCGGTATCAGGTTCCAATGGGTCCGACTCACCGGGACCGGCCCCCCCGTTCCAATCCCCCGGCTCCACCAGGCCGTCAAGGTTACGGTCCTCGTACTCGCCCAGGTCCTTGACCCCGTTGACCTTCCCGTCGACCCAGCCGTCCATCCAGCCGTCAGGGAGACCGTCATCGTCGGTGTCAGGGTCCAAAGGGTCAGTCCTGGAGACGTTCAGCTCCATGACATCGCTCAGGTTGTCCCCGTCACCGTCGATGGACTCTGGACTGCTGGGAAGACCGTAGAGCCCGGAGACCTCGTCGCCGTCGTTCAGACCGTCACCGTCCGTATCCCTCTTTGCAGGGTCAGTGATGTATCCGTCAGACCCCAGGACCATCTCCTCCAGGTCCTCTATCCCGTCACCGTCAGTGTCCCGGGACCTGGGATCGGTGATGTGCCCCAGGAGGCCTTTGACCTCGACCATGTCGCTCAGACCGTCGCCATCGGTGTCGGGGTCGAGCGGGTCGGTCTCATCATCATCCAGTTTCCCGTCAAGGTCCTTATCCTCCTCACGGTCCAGCAATCCGTCGTTGTCCTGGTCCCTGTAGGGTGGGTCGTCCCTTGGGTCGAGCGGGTCGGCACCGGAACGGACCTCTATGCCGTCAATGGCCCCCCCTCCGTCCGTGTCGTCCTTCAGGGGATCGGTCCCAAGCATGACCTCCCCCCCGTCCGAAAGACCGTCACCATCGGTGTCGTACCTCTGCGGATCGGTCCCTATGACGGTCTCGTTCCTATCAGGGAGAGAATCGGCGTCCGTATCGGAACACAGAGGGTCGGTGCCCCAGTCTATGACCTCGCTGCCGTCGGTCAGGCCGTCGCCGTCAGTGTCCCACGCGAGGGGGTCGGTAAGGTATCGGCGGACCTCATCACCGTCCGACAGCTCATCACCATCGGTATCGGAGAGGGTCCCGTTGGTCTTGAGAAGCATGGCCTCCTCCCCGTCCGAAAGACCGTCGCCGTCGGTGTCCCGGACCAATGGGTCGGTCCCGAAAAGCGCCTCCAGTACATCTGGCAGACCGTCACCGTCCGTGTCCGGCGGAAAAGGCAGGTCATCCGAACCCTTCAACGGGTCCCTTGGAACAGCTACCTCGATACCATCGCCCAGTCCCCCCCCGTCAGTGTCCATGGTCAAGGGGTTCGTACCTGACAGGACCTCCGCTCCGTCTGACAACATATCCCGGTCCGTATCCCTTGAGAGGGGGTCTGTACCAAGAACGAGCTCGACCCTGTCGTCGAGCCCGTCGCCGTCAGTATCGTTGAGCCTGGGGGATGTGCCCAGAGAGACCTCCGCCCCGTCGGACAGACCGTCGCCATCCGTGTCGTTCAAATGCGGGTCTGTTCCTGTCTCGAAATGCTCCAGGGCGTCGGTTAGTCCATCGGCGTCGGTATCGTTCTTGAAAGGGTCGGTCCCTATCTCAAGCTCGAGCCGGTCCGTCAGGCCGTCACCGTCAACGTCGAGAAGGCCTTCGGACCGACCTTCGACCGACAAGGGGTTCAGACCGTTCCAGACCTCGGGGCCGTCATTCGTTCCGTCACCATCGGTATCGGCCTTCAACGGGTCTGTGCCCAGTTTCACCTCCCTGCCGTCGGACAGACCGTCACCGTCGGTATCCCAACCTTTCAGGTCTGTCCCCAGCTCGAGCTCGAACATGTCCTTGAGGCCGTCCTGGTCCGTATCCGACCTGCCGGGGGCTGTACCCTTGTCAAGTTCGAACCTGTCATCGAGACCATCAAATTCGGTATCCGCCGCCGAGGGGTTCGTAAAGGGTTTACCCGACGATGGATAGGTCTCATCCTTGTCGCTGAGACCGTCCCCGTCCGTGTCCTTTGAGAGGGGGGATGACCCGTACGTGAAGAGCTCTTCCCCGTCCTGCAGACCGTCCATGTCCGTATCGTTCCTTAAAGGATCGGTACCATAGAACGCCTCCTGGGCCTGATCGAGCCCGTCCCCGTCTATGTCCGTGACACGCCTGTCATCCTCGGGGTCCAGAGGGTCAAGCTGCGGGGTGGAGAGGGATTCCAGACCGTCCCACAGACCGCCTCCGTCCGTGTCCGGGACCAAAGGGTCCGTTATGTAACCGTCCCTGCCCTTCGTGACCTCCTCCCCGTCCCCTAACCAGTCCCAATCCGTGTCCTTTGAGAGGGGGTCTGTCCCGTAGAGGTCGAGTTCCAGTCCGTCATCGAGCCCGTCGCCGTCCGTGTCCGGGAGATAGGGATTGGTGCCGAACTCCCTTTCGCGGCCGTTGATGACCAGGTCCCCGTCGTAGTCCTGGTCCGGATCGCTCGCTGGGTCACCGCCCCCTCTGAGCGTTCCCCCGCCGTCCCCCGAGTTGGGACCGAGCACGTAGGGATCGACCCCGTCCACCGGGACCCCGGCCCCACCCCTTGCTGAGATGGCATGGGGGGTGACCTCGAAAGGCACCCACCCGATGCCGTCGATGTAGACCTCGACCCAGATGTGGAAGTGACCCTCAAGGTAGGTCCGGTAGCCCCCATCATCGATGCCAAGGGAATAGCCTGCCACCAATCTCGTCGGGACCCCCTGCACCCTCAACATGATGGCGAAGGCGGTCGAGAAGTCGAGAGCGTTGCCCCTTAGGGTCATGAAAAGGAAGTCCCTTACCGTGCGGCTCTCAGCGTCACCGGTCGTTCCGGCTGAGGAATAGATGCATCTGGACCATAGACGGAACGTCAGGTCCATGGCCTTATCGTATGTTGATGAGGGTCCTGCCGCCCAGGTCTCGGCAAGCTCTTTAACGTCGTCAGAGAGGCCTGAGGGTACCTCTCTGTAGCTCGATGGAACGACATCGTTCGAACCGCTCTCGCTAAGGAGCGTCGGGTCATATGACGGCTCCAGATATGATACGGTGTAAGATTGCAGAGGGACCCATGAATATGAGATCTGTTCCTCCATCACCATCTCGGCCGAACCGGCACCCGGAAAGAGAGAGTAGGGGGCTAGCGCTTTGGCCTCGATGGTCCAGGGATGGACGGGCATATCGAAGCGCCACCTACCCTGGAGGGTGATGCGTGCCTCCTTGACCGACCCGTCAGGGGCTATGGCCGTGAGAGGCAGGTCAGGTGTGCGGAGCCATTCCCCGTTGACGTACCTGTCGAAAGATGCGACCCTGAGGTACCTTGCCCCTGTACCTTCGACCCTGAGGATAGGGGTGGACGGCGAGCGTATATCAAGCAGGTCCGTGGGCCTGAAAGAACCTACATGACCACCGAAAAGGTCCTGATGGGTCGGGTCAGTACCCCTCTGGAACTCGACAAGGTTCGTCATGGTATCCCCGTCGGGGTCGCCGTCGGGGCCTTCCAGGCCGAAATATTCCTCCCGATCGTCATCAAGGCCGTTGCCATCGGCATCTTTCACGAACCCATTGGCCGTATCCCTGCCGTCGGGTACCATATCACCGTCGCTGTCAGGGTCCAGAGGGTCCGTCCCGGCGGAGAGCTCCACCCCGTCCATGATCCCGTCACCGTCGCTGTCCGAGTCCAGTATGTTCACCGAACCGTCCCTATCGACATCCCCATTGGGGCCCAGGACCCCTATCTCAAGCGCCATGGACTCCAAGGATGGGGAGAACATCCTGAGCCAGTTTGGAGCGGAGCTCAAATTGCCTGCCCTGGCCGCCAGCAGGTCGAACTCCGATCCGTCCTCTATACCGTCACCGTCGCTGTCGGGGTCGTAGGGGTCGGAGAGGGACCTCTCCTCCATCTCGAGCACCCCGTTCCTGTTGAGGTCCTCCCAGATGTCCTTGAGGCCGTCACCGTCGGTATCGATCCCGGGGACCGCCCCGGACGGATTGTCGCCCTGCTCCCTGCTGAACATGTTGGAGGGCCTTATAGGGTCCATAATGGCCGAGACGGCTATCGCCAGGGCAACGACCACCGCAAAGGACCGGTATAGGGTAGCAAACCGCATCGTCGCCTCCGTGCTTCCCCCGCTCAAAGGGCAAGCCCTGCAACACCCGTTAACAGCGAGGGAACGTTTATAATATGTGCTTAATCTGCCAGCAACCGTATTAATACATTCCTGTACACACACCCTTCCTGCGTCCGGACGGGGTAGGTGCCACCTCCGAAGATATATATCGGGCCGCTCCCTTGGCCGGTCCGGTGAGATGATGCTCGATCGCGCAGAGGTCCAGAGGATGGTCAGGGGATACGACAGGGACGATGTCACCATAGGGATGATAGCATCCCATTCTGCGCTCGATGCCTGCGACGGTGCCGTGGAAGAGGGGTTCAGGACCACGGCTTTCTGCCAGAAGGGGCGGGAAAGGACCTATTCCCATTACTTCAAGGCCAGGAGGGGGCTGGACGGGAAGCTGCAAAGGGGCATGGTGGACGATGCCATCGTCCTTGACAGGTACAAGGATGTGATGGAGCCCCGGTGGCAGGATTGGATGCGCCAGAGGTCCCTTCTGTGGGTCCCGAACAGGTCATTCACCTCGTACGTTGACATCGCATCCATTGAGAACGATTTCCGTGTTCCCATGGTAGGCAGCAGAGGGATGCTCCGCTCGGAAGAGAGAGAGGAGCGGCAGAGCTATTACTGGCTGCTCGAAAAGGCTGGTCTCCCCTTCCCCGAGCGGGTCGAGGACCCCAGGGACATAGACCGGCTCGTCATCGTGAAGCTCCACCACAAGAAGAAGAAGCTGGAGAGGGGCTTCTTCACGGCCTCTTCCTACGAGGAGTACATGACCAAGTCCAGGAAGCTCGTGGAGCAGGGTGTCATAGACGAAATGACCTTAAAGGATGCGAGGATAGAGCGTTATGTGATAGGCCCCGTGTTCAATTTCGACCTGTTCTACTCGCCGCTGGAAGAGGAGATGTCGCCGGTGGAGCTCCTGGGCGTGGACTGGAGGTTCGAGACCTCCCTCGACGGGCATGTTAGGCTGCCCGCCCCCCAGCAGATGACCTTGAACCAACAACAAATGATACCCGAGTACACGGTCTGCGGCCACAACTCGGCGACCTTGAGGGAGTCGCTGCTCGAGAAGGTCTTCGAGATGGCCGAGAGCTATGTCAAGGCCTCAAAGGAGCACTATCCGCCCGGTATCATAGGGCCTTTCTGCCTCCAGACCTGCGTTGACAAGGACATGGACTTCTTCATCTACGATGTCGCTCCAAGGATCGGCGGGGGGACCAACGTCCACATGTGGGTGGGCCATCCCTATGGGAATTCCATCTGGAGGCGGACCGTTTCCACAGGAAGGAGGCTCGCCATGGAGGTCCGCAGAGCCGTTCAAGAGGATAGATTGGCCGAAATAGTGACGTGAAGTGTGCCATTTCTCGCGCAAACTAGTTATATGTTCGAAAGGAATGTACGCGTTGCTCCAGGGGATACGCACCATGTTCGATTCGATAAGGAAGTTCATCAAGGGTTCGCCCAAGCAGGAGGAGCGTGTCCTGGTAAGGTCCATAGAGGATGAGATAGAGGGCTACGACAGGGAGATAGAGGAATACCTGTCCTATGTCGAGGAGAGAAAGAAGGCCGGCAACGCACCACACCACATCAGCCAGCCCGATAAGCTGGGGGTCGGTGGGGGAATGGCATCAGCGAGCCTCATAACGCCGGAAGAGGAGAAGAGGATCAAGAGAACGCCCGCAGAGAACTGACGGGCTCATGCCTCGAGCGCAAGGACCGCCTGCCGGGAACGCTCCAGGAGCGCGTCATGCAACTTCTTCCACTCCTCGTTTGTACGCTTCTTGCCCTTGAGATTCTTGGCGGCCTCATCCAGGAACGATAGGTCCGCCACCTTCTTCCCCCCCTCCGTCCTTGCCGCTATCTCCTTTTTCGATAGCTCTATCAGGTCCGAGAAGGCCTTGTTCCAATCCGCCCTTGGTCCGTCTATCCTGGCCTGCATCAACTTTGCCGTAAGGAACGGGTAGTTGCGGTTGGTGATCTCCCTTCCGCACTCCGTGCATGTCCATACCGGCTCCGCGCTGTCAACGAAGAACTCCGTCCGACAGTCCTCGTTGCCGCACTTGACCTTCATCCTCATCCGATACCGCCTAAGGTGCGATTGCTTCGCTAGCTAAAAAGGCTGACGGTTTTCTCTTTCGGCAACCCCCCCCCGTAGCCGGGATATATCCGGGTTATGGGACTCGGCCTACGATGCGGTCCGAACTGCTGTCTTTCTTCCCCTACAGGATGAGGGCTATCCAGGTCGAAATGGTGGACCGTATGGACCGGTCGATGGACCATAAGGGCCACATAGCCATAGAAGCGGGTACGGGTTCGGGGAAGACCGTCTCCTCGCTCGCCCCTGCCCTCTTCCATGCATACAGGGACAGGAAGAGGGTCCTATACCTCACAAGGACGAACTCGCAGCAGAGGCAGGTCGTGGAGGAGTACAGACGGATCAGGTCCTGCTCGGTCGATGGCGTGCTACCGCCCCCTTCCGGTCCGCCGGTGGATATCGTCGATGACATACTCAGGGAGCTCAACGGGGAAAGGGGCGAGCGACCCCCCGTTGGCAGCGCTCATAAGATAGGGCCAATGACGGGGCCCTGGGAGGGCGGGCCCGGGAAGGGGGTCTGCTCCGCCATCCAGGGCAGGGGAAACATGTGCCCGCTCGCCTCCGAGGACCCGGAGTTCCTCACGGGCACACCCGAGGAGCTCTCGAAGATGTGCGGGGATAGGAAGCGCGTCACATTATCTAGGATGTCCGGGAAGCCCGTAAATGGCAGTGAATGCAGGTTCTATTCCGCCTACCTCCTCGACGAGGGGGCCGAGGCCAGGTCCTGGGCAAGGGGTTGTTCCCCGACTGCCGAGGAGATGGCCCAGAAGTGCCTGTCCATGGGGACATGCCCCTACGAGACCACCAAGAGGATGGTCTCGGATTCGGTCCTTGTCACGGCACCTTACATATTCTTCCTGTCGCCCTTCATAAGGAGGCGGCTGTTGGAATGGATGGGGTGCGGCCTTGAGGACCTCATTGTGATCTTCGACGAGGCCCACAACGTCGCTCAGTTCGCTAGGGAGCTTTGCTCCCTGTCCATATCGCTCACCTCCCTCAGGCTTGCTGCCTCCGAGGCGGGGACCTTCGGGGACAAGGATGTCGGTCCGTTCACCGTCAGCCTCCTCATAGATGCCCTGTCAGGGGCACTTCAGACCGTCGCCGAGGAGTTCCTCATAGACGAGGATGGCACGGTGCCACCAGCGGCCCTGATGGATACGCTGATGGTGCAGCTCCGGTCCAATTCTTCCCAATTGGAGAGGGGCTTCTCCGAGATGCTCCAGTACGGAACCTCCATACAGGACACAAGGAGGGCGCAGGGGAGGCTCCCGCGTTCGTACATCCACAGGGCGGCACAGTTCTTCCTTGCCTGGAACGAGCTCGATTTCACTGCCTATTCCCCCCTCATAGTAAAGGGTCAGCGTCCCGGAGAGCTCTATCTCGAGGCCTTCGCGATGGACCCCTCTCAGGTGACTGGTGACCTGGTCAAGGTCCACTCCTCCGTCCATCTCTCCGGGACCCTATCCCCCCTGGAGGAGTACAGGGACACGCTGGGTCTGCCGGGGGACACCGAGCTTCTGAAGCTCCCTCCGCCATTCCCCCCGGGGAACAGGATGCTGACCTACACCCAGGACCTGTGCACCAGCTACGAGATGCTGAGGAAGGACCCGGATATGAAGGCCAGGTACAGGGATAGGGTCCTCCGGATCCTGGACGGGGTAAGGGGCAGGAACACCGCCCTGTTCTTCCCTTCCTTCGACCTGATGGAGGACATACTGGGCGTCCAGGAGCTCGAGGATGGCACGACCCTCAAGGAGGACCTTCTTTCAGGGAGACCGTTCTTCATGGAAAGGCGGGGCTCGTCACAGTCCGATGTTATGGAGCTGGTGGATGATTTCAGGGCCTCCCGAGGGGGGGTCCTCTGCTCGGTGATGGGGGGGAGGCTTTCGGAAGGCATGGACTATCCTGGCAGGTCCCTTGAGCTCGTTCTGATAGTTGGGATACCCTACCCCAAGCCCAATGCAAGGCAGAGAAGTCTGTCATCGTTCTACGATATCAGGTTCGGAAAGGGCTGGGAATATACCGTCCACGCCCCGGCGGCCAGGAAGATACTGCAGGCCGTCGGAAGGATGATACGGTCGGAGGAGGAACGGGGGTTCTCCGTGATAATGGACAAAAGAGCGGTACATTTCAGGGAGGAACTGGGGGAGCTCTCTGTCCTGGACCCGGAGCTTAATGCGCCCATACGGTTCTTTACAGGGAAAGATTAATCTTATAGTATGTTGGATATTTGACGTCCCTAGGGTGTTTTCGGACATTCCCGGGACTGGAAGGTCCACATATATGGGAGATGGGCAAAAGAAGGCAGGGACCGGAACCAGGACCGTCATAGCGGAACTGGTAGAGGACTCTCACGAACCCAGCCCTGGCACTGGAGATGTCGGGGCAAGAAAGGAGCTGGACATCGAGCCGGAAGACGATCATGGACCCGAGGAAGATGAGGAGACCGACGAGCTCAACTGGGACGACCTTGAGATCGTTGACATACCCGACACCCTGGAGCTTATGAAGGACGTCCTTGAACAGGCCTGGAAGGACGGAAAGGTGACCGAGGACGAACAGGGGCTCCTTGATGTCCTCCGGAAGAAACTTGGTGTTTCCGATGATGATTACAACGTTCTACTCATAGAATGCGGTCCCAAGGGATGTAAAGATGTTGGTTCACCTCCCTCCCCCTCTGACGATGATGAGGAGGATCTGGACTGGGACATAACCGATAAAATCGAAGAACGGCCCTCATCACCCCCACCACCTCAAGGTCCGCCCTATGCCGAACCTATCAATGACCCGACACCTCCGGAACCGTTGTCCACGCCCGACATGGGGACGGTGGGGAGGCCGTCGGACATAATCACTCTAAGGACCTCCGTCAGGGGCGAGAGGCCTTTGAGCCGTTCCTTCGACCTGGTCCAGAAGGAGGAGGACAGGACCGTTAGGAGGTGCCCATCCTGCAACGCCCAGATCAAGCTCAGATCGAACCAGGGGTTGACCAAGTGCCCTCTGTGCGGGGGGAAGATCGTCATCGAGGGAGGGGAGCCGGAGGGTCTCAGGAAGATACTCGATATGGCCAAGGAAGCATACAAGGGAGGCAACATCTCCCTGGCCAGGGAGCTCTACACAAGGGCATTATCATCCTCTCCCAGCAATAAAGAGGCCCTCTTCTACCTCCAGAAGCTCAGCAAGGGAGCGAATGCCACCATAAGGGAGGACCTGTCAAGGATCAAGTTCCTGGAACTAGGCAATAAAAGGCTGGATTCGCTTTTAAAGGGCGGTATAGAGACAGGGAGCCAGGAGCTGATAAAGGGACCGACGTTCTGCGGGAAGGACCTTGTCGTTGAAATGTTCCTTGCGGCGTCCTTAAGGAAGGGGCTTCCCGTGATATATGTATCCTCCAACAGGGCCATGAAGGAGGTCGTGAGGGGAATAACCGAGGCGCTCCCGGATTTCAAGGAGTACAACCGCGACGGCATGGTCAGGATGTTCGACCTATTTTCTAGACATAATAACGATATGGTGCTCAAGGAGGGCCACAGGATATTCAATATCCATGACAAGGCCGATTTCCTGAGGTTCCAGAACGATCTCATAATGGTCATAGAGGAGATGAAATCCACCTACGGCGGCGGAGTTGTCATAATAAGCTCGTTGTCACCGCTCATCAATCATACGGACCAGACCGATCTTATGAAGTTCCTCCAGGTGCTCATAGCGCGGTCTAAGAACTACAATTTCACAACGCTCTATGATATGGCCTCGAACGTACATTCGGAAGAGATCACGAACTCGGTCGAGTATCTGATGGACGGCATAGCCGAGTTCAGGGAGAACGACGGCAAGAACTCCCTAAGGCTAAAGGGCTTCAAGCATGGGGTCGTTTCCAAGGATTGGATCGATTACTCATGCCAGGGAAGGAACCTTGTGATCAGCTCCTCGTTCCATGAACAGAGGATCCTCTGAGGACAATATTTAGAAACCGCTCCATACTTATGCAGAATAGGATAGCATCAATCTACCCTACAATATCAGATACATTCGTTAACCATGGTTAATTAACCACGGTTAACGAAACGACTCTGTTCTTACACTTTACTGGTGCTTCGCCTGGAAGTCCTTCATGAGCTCCACGAGCTTCTTGACGCCCTCTATGGGAACGGCGTTGTATATGGAGGCCCTCATCCCGCCGACGGACCTGTGGCCTTTCAGACCGACGAGACCTGCCTTCTTTGCCTCATCCACTATCTGCTTCTCCAGGTCCTCTGTCGGTAGCCTGAAGGTCACGTTCATGAGAGACCTCGAGTCCTTATCGGTTATATGTCCCTTGTAGAAGCCACCGGAGGAGTCTATGGCGTCGTAGAGGATCTTCGCCTTCTCCCTGTTGACCCTCTCGAAGTAGGCAACGCCTCCCTTCTCCTTCATGTAATCAAGGACAAGCTTGCATATGTATATGGCCCAGCACGGCGGCGTGTTGTACAACGAATCCTCGGCTGAGTGGGTGCTGTACTTGAGCATGGTCGGGGCCTTCTCGGGCGCCCTGGTCAATAGGTCCTGCCTGATGACGGCAAGCGTCACACCGGCAGGCCCGAGGTTCTTCTGGACCCCTGCATAGAGAAGAGCGAACCTCTTCGCCTCAATGACCTTGTCCATCAGGTTCGAGGACATATCGACGACCAGAGGGACGTCGGAGGGCACCTTCGGATAGTAGTGCCACTCGGAGCCGAAGATCGTGTTGTTCCCCGTCATGTGAGCGAAGGCCGAACCCTCTGAGAACGAAACGTCCTTGGGGACGAAAGTGAAGTTCTTGTCCTCTGACGAGGCTACGACCTTCACATCGCCGAAGAGCTTCGCCTCCTTGATGGCCTTCTTGGACCAGGCTCCCGTGTTCACATATTCCATAGGCTTCCCCGGAACTGCAAGGTTCTGGGGGACCATCAGGAACTGCATGGAGGCCCCGCCCTGGAGCCAAAGCACCTTGTACTCGTCGGTCCAGCCCATGAGCTCCTTCACAAGGCTCATCGCCTCATGGTGCATCGCGTCGTACTCCTTGCCCCGGTGGGAGACCTCCATGACGGACATGCCGGTCCCCGCCCAGTCAAGCATCTCATCCCTGGCCCTTTCCAGTACTGGGACCGGAAGGGTCGCGGGGCCCGCATTGAAGTTATAGACCCTCTTTGCCATCGTGTCATCTCCTTTTTTTTTAATCCAATTTGTGTATAGTAAACCCGGTCCAGACCTTCGGGTGGAAGAAGGTGGACTTCTGGGGCATGCACTCGAAATTCGTCGCCACACTACCCACTTCCCCTATCCTTGTCGGGTTCATGAAGAAGCAGGCCTGGGCACCGTCCTTGACGGACTGCACGGCCTCGTCCACGGCGTCGCCTATGCCTTTGATATATACGACATAGCCTCCGCCCGTCATGGTCCCCTGGGCGAGCTTGGTCTTGTCTATGCCCAGGAGCCTGTCAAGGACAAGGACATGGAGAATGGAGACGTCCAGCTGTCTCAGATGGGGCGACCTTTCGGGCAGGAGCTTGTCCATTACCGATACGTCCTTCAATGCCAGGCTGTAGAACTTCCCGTCGTTCATGAACAGGCCGAAGGCATGCATTCCCTGCTTGAACATGGTTTCCATTGCCTCGAACATCGGCTCCTTGTCCGGGAAGTCCTGGACCTCGAAGTGCTCGGCGAGCCTGCCCATGAGCTCCTGCTTGGAGAAGAACTCAAGGTTCTGGACCAGTCTGTGGGTCGGCAGTATCACGAGCCCCGGGTTCGCCATGTTCACGAAGCACATCATCGTGTACTGGGCGGCCTTGAGCTCGGGGTGCTCCTTGGCCATCGCAAGGGAGGTCTTGTACCTGTGATGTCCGTCTGCGATTATCACGTACTTGTCCTTCATCGCTCTGGTTATGGCCTTGATATCCTTCTTAGCGTCCACGACCCAGAGCCTCTGCCTGATGTTGTCATGGTCTATGAGGTCCATCACGGGGCCCTTCTTTTCCATGTACTTCCGTAGTATGTCATCGACCTCGCCTTCCTGGTCGGGATAGATGACGAAGATCTGGCCGAACTGGGCGACGGTTGCCCTGGTAAGGTTCAGCCTGTCCTGGATGTCCTTCGGAAGGGTCTCCTCGTGCTGCAGGATGCCTGCGAACTTGCCAGAGGGGGGAGGGGCCGTTGCGAACTCCTCCTGTCCGAGGAGCCCCAGGAAGCCGAACCTGGAGAGCATCTTGCCTTCCACCTCGAAGTCCTGGCAGTAAACGTAGAAAAGCTCATCCTCGTCCCTCTTGAGGACGCCCTGCTCCATCCATGCCCTCCAGAGGTCGCCGGCCCTGGTGTACTGGTTGTTGTCAGGACCATCACCCTCCTGGGGCTTGTTCTTTGTTATCCAGGCGATATTGAAGGGAGATAGGCCCTGGATCTCGTCCACCTTCTTCCCCTTTATGACATCATAAGGGGGGGCAACGACCCTGGCCATGTTCGGGACCTTTTCGTTCGAGTAGCGGTAAGCTTTGAATGGAATGACCTTGACCATGGACCCGGGTAGGATGGTTCCTATCATAAATCTTTCTTGAAAAGCATTTATACCCTACCCGGTGAACGCTCCACATACAGGGCGAAGTGGTCCTTCTGGAATGGGTCAAGCTCTATGATCTCAAGGACCTCGAACCCGCCTTCCTTCAGCCCTCTGGCCGTCCTGTCGGCCACGCTCTGGGGGTCTGCCGTCACATCGACCGAGCGAGCCTTGAGCATGAACATGCCCCTGCCACCCGTTCTCAACAACATCTCGGAGTTCCTGAGGAACATGCCCAGCTGGTCCTTCTGGGCGACGTCCTGATAGATGGCGTCAGCCGACCCGACAATCATACTGTAGGTCTCGGGGTGGAACGCGTCCCCCAGTATGGGGACTATGTTGGGCCTCCTCTTTGATAGGGAGCTAAGCGGAGAAAAGGCCGTGGGGGAGACCTCCACGGCGTAGATGGTCCCATTAGGCATCAGGTCGGAAAGGTGTGAGACGGTGGTCCCCTGGGCCGCTCCCAGGTAGAGGAGGGACCTGCCCTCGAAATGGGGGAGCCCTTTCTTCTTGATGTATGTCGCCATCTTGGACCTCCAGGGGACCCATTCCCTGCAGGTCCTGCCGTCACGGACCATGAGCTGCTCCCCGTGGACGGAACGGCCCCCTTCCAGGTCCTCGGTGAAGAGCTTGCCGTCAAGGTACAAAAGCCTCCTATCGTCGAGCATTGAAGGTCCATGCAGTTCCTGATATTTCATGCTATCAGGCGATCCCAAACCAGGTCCTAGCCGCCATTCGGAGCATCACGGCAAAGGATTAAATATCGAGAATCAGAAGGCCCGTATAGAATGAGATGGGACCCATGACGCATGATAGGGAGACCGTTCCGGACGATATCGGGCCCGATACGGGCCTCGAGCCTGCCGGCATGGTCTTCGGCAATGTGGGGTCCTCCGAGTTCAGATGCGTCCTGACGGACCCTTCAGTCAGGGAGATGGACCATGTTGAGCTTGACCATCCCACTGACGGACCTGTTCTGGGCATCGTCGATTCCGTTGAGCTCCTGTCGGACCTGGACCAGGAGAAGGCACTGGGACGCCTGGCCGGATCACCAGGCAGGGTCACCTACAGGAGGGTCGGGAAGGTGTCCGTGATAGGCAGGAGGGATGACCGGGGCAACCTCTACCGTCCTCTGACCCCCGTACTTCCATCGACAAGGGTATATAAGGCCAGCAGGGAGCTCATCTGTTCCACCCTGGGCATGGGATCGGACAGGGACGGCGGGGTCTATCTCGGGAAGGTCCTCCACTCGGACGTGGATGTGGTCCTGGACCCTTCGGTGCTCGTCCAGAGGCATGTCGCGCTCATAGCAAAGAGCGGTTCCGGGAAATCATATACCTGCGGGGTCCTCGCCGAGGAGCTTAACAAGCTCGACGTCCCGGTGGTGGTCTTGGACCTCCACGGCGAGTACAGGACGCTGGTCTCACCGAACATAGTAGGGGAGGAATACGAGCGCATGGAACGCTTCGGGGTCTCCCCCAAAGGGCTTGGGGACAGATTGCTGGAATATACGCTGTCGGCTCCGGGAGCATTGCCTGGCGCTGTCCCCACATTGGGCCTGGACATACGCCATTTCAAGGCGGAGGACCTCCTGGAGGTCATGGGGCTCAAGAACATAGGCCCCTCCTCGTCACTCCTCTATGTGGCCATGGACAGGGTGAGGTCCGTCCTCGGGGAGGATCTCGACCTTTTCGACCTCATGACGGCACTCCAATCGGAGAACAATCCGGCCAAATGGCCTATCTTGAACGGGCTCGAGCATCTCAAACGGCTCCCGTTCTTCAATACGGCGCCCACCCCCCTCTCCAGCGTTGTGGTGCCAGGGAAGGTCACCGTGATAGAGCTCAAGGACATCCCCCTTGACATCCAGCAGATAGGTGTCGCAGCGCTTTTGAAGAAGCTCTTCCAGGCCAGGAAGGACGGGCTCATACCCCCCTTCATGCTCGTGGTGGAGGAAGCGCATAATTTCTGCCCTCAGGGATCGACAGTCATCACTTCCCAGGTCCTTCAGACACTCGCCTCCGAGGGCAGGAAGTTCGGCCTGGGCCTGGCTGTCGTCTCCCAGCGGCCGGCGAAGGTGGACAAGAACGTCCTCTCCCAGTGCGGGACCCAGATCATACTCAAGGTCACCAATCCCAACGACCTGAAGGCGGTGGTGGCCTCAGTGGAGGGTCTGAACAGCAGGATGGCGGACGAGATACAGAACCTGCCCGTGTCCGTGGCTCTGGTCGTGGGGGGGAACATTTCAAACCCTGTCCTGGTCGAGGTGAGGACCAGGAGGACAAGGCACGGAGGGGAGGCCGTGGACATACTGGGACACCTCTCCTCCAGGTATTCCCGGAATGATGATGGGGCCGTTTGATAATCTGAAGGATAGGTATAAAAGGGGGTCCGTTCATCGGCGGGTATAGTGAGTCCTATGGATAAGATAATGCAGATCTCGGAGGAGAGGATGAGGAAATACCTCGAGACCACCGGGAGGGCCATAGACAAGGTGAAGATAGCGCCTCCCTGCAGAAGTCATCTGAACAAGCTTGCGGAGGACTTCCTTGCCATGGCCATGTCGTACTATTCTGACGCCAAGGCCTTCGCTACGGACGGGAACTATGTCCTTGCATACGGGGCCGTGAACTATGCCCATGGATGGCTCGATGCCGGGGCAAGGATGGGTCTCTTCGACGTCGATGAGGACGACCAGCTCTTCACTCTTGCGGAATGATGTCATCATCCATTTCGTAAGTGGGCCCATTAATTCCTGGACCAATCTCACCTTCCCTATCGTCTCTAACCATCCTATCGTCCGATCCCATTAGAATATCATTAGGTCCGAGCACCTCATCATCATTTTTGGAGGCCTGGTCCGTTCCCTCCTGCAGACCACCTGAGGAGGTCCCATGTTCCATTCGCTTCCTCAAATAGAGGAACAAAGATAGGGATAGACCGATCAAGAGGATAGTAAGAACTAGTTGAGATATGCAGAAAATGGGAAAACCACCATCATTCAGAATATTGACTTTAAAGTCAATTTCATAATCATTATTATTTTCGACCATTTCCGGAACGACATTGGTCGGGTCCAGGTACACCATCAACTCCTTCGAACCTCTGCTTTCGAAGGTGTATGAGAAATTGATATGAATGGATCCTCCCGCCCTTATCTCTCTATCGATGGTGTATATTTGTATGGTCTTTCCGTCAAGGGTGACTTTGAGATCCCATTCGATATCCCTCTGGATGTCGGTTGTACCGGTGTTCTTTATGATAATGGATATTTTGGCTCGGTCACCTTCCTTGATCTTGTCCATCGCGGGATCAACGAAGATCACAGCATCTACTTGCAGGTCGGGCCCACCTATGAGCAGGGTCTTCTCAGTCCAAGCGGTCAGACCGTTCTCATCGATGATGGTAAGGTTGAGGACCCAATACCCCGGTAGTAAGAAGGTATGCTCTATGACACCACCATGACCTATGACCGTCTGTTTTGTATAGTTCTCACCTACGCTGTACAAATACCAAGTATAGCTCGATATCGCATCATAAAGATCACCCGTTGTCCTTGGATCGTAGGATCGGGAACCGTCCAAGACCACTTCCGAACCCATATCGATCTCCAGGTCCGATAGGACCATCACAGGTATCGGTTTGGTCGTATCCCTGACGAGAATGGTCCTGTTCTCGAATTTCATTCTGTTACCAACTGCATCAACGAGAAGGAGAGAGATATTGTAGCTGCCAGGGTCAAAGAAGTAATGGTCCACTATCATCCCATTGAACGGTCCGCTGCCGTCATTGAAGGACCAGATGTGATCAATGACCTCTCCATTATCGCTCGCCCTTGAAGCGTTGAACTCGAGCTCGACGTCCTCGTCTATCATGTATGGGGCCACTAAAAAGGTCTTTGATCTTTTATCATAGATGGTGTATGAATCAAGGTAAGGGGGGGCGGAATCAGGCATAAGGGATACCCAATCCTTGGGGGAGACCAGTCCGGACGAGTCCCTAACCCAGAGGGTTATGTTATGATAGTAGTTGGAATTCCCATCAAATCGAAATATGATCCTCTCTGAGGCTTCCTTATCCCCTGACAACGAACCGCTGATTAGGGTTATCTGGGAGGGGATTTCCCAATGGTATTCGACGATCTCCCCTACAGGGTCGAACGAACCCTCAGCAGAAAGCGTGATGTTCTCGTTGACCCTGACAATGAACTTCTTGGCCTTAATCCTATAGAAATCGTCAGAGTTCTTGAATGACAACTTTGCAACGGGCGGGACCGAATCATTGACCTTGACGGTCATGGAATCCGTGTCCAAATTGCCTATAGAATCTTCAACGGTCAGGTTGACAATGAATAAGCCAGGGTTGTTGAATCGATACAATGTGCTAAGACCATGAAGCATAACCTTGTCACCATCTGTGAATGTCCAAGTGTAATTAATTATCCCCATATCATCTAAGCTTTTTTCTCCATTCAAGGTTACTATTGTACCTTCATCCACGGTAATGTTGAGACCCGGGTCCGCGACTGGAGGCAGACGGTCCTGCCATCTCAGGAATGGGTATGTCCCGTTTTCAATTATGGTCCATACGGTCCCGAAGTCCCATCCTGCATCTGTATAAATGCTCTTGGTCTTCATTTCCTTCGTGGTCTTTCCGACCCCTCCTCCGCTGGTCATTAATCCGCTGGTTTGAACATCCCAGAAGCAGTTCGAAACTGTTACTTTAGTGCTGTTACCGATTAGTCCGCCCTTTTGACCGGTTCCGATGATTAAACCCGTCGAATAAGAGTCAAAGACTGAACCACCAAAATTTGTCCCGATAAGACCCCCGGTTTTACTGTCCCCTTCGGTCCTTCCGGTAGAATAGGATTTTGAGATGGAACCCCAATTAAAGCCGACAAGCCCACCTATGTTCTCAATTCCGTTGACACATGCTTTTGAAAACGAGGAGGATAACGAACCAAAATAATTATTTCCTATCAGGCCACCCACATCGTTGATGCCACTCACATTCCCTGATCCTATGGATGAGGCTATGATATTACCATAATAGTTCTGTCCAATAAGCCCACCGACCCACCAGTATCCTGAATTTTGTACGTTTTCAAGATACAGGTTATTGATCGACCCATGGATAATGGTGCCAAATAGACCTACTCCCGAGGAGAAAGATTGGTCTATACAAAGGTTGAATATCGTTTTTCCATTGCCATCGAACTCTTGTGAAGCTAAGTACGGGATGTATATATTCGAGTATTGCGAGAAGTCCAGATCCATGACCAAACGATATTTGTACTCGTAAATATCCGCGAAACCGAGAAGGTCCATAAATCCCTGAACACCACTAATTTCATAATGATCATCAGCCAATCTAAGAGTGGACCCATAGTCAGTTATTTCCAAGTTCATCTCGTTCTCGATCCAATCCCTGTATTGAGGGTCGAACAGTCCACCGAAAGTGACATGATGTGCCCCATTTATCAGAACCTTTTCAACGTTATAATGGGAGTTTGATATCGAAAATCCATAGCCTTTATGCCCCACAAGGCCGCCTACCCAGGCATGACCACTCACATTTCCCAGGGAAAATGAACTATTAATTGAACCACCCTGTCCTTCATTGTTATTACCGACGAGCCCCCCCACCATACTCGTCCCGTTGACATTTCCAAATGAAGATGAGTTGGAAACCATGCCGTTGTTCGATCCCACTAGGCCTCCGACCCCTCCACTTCCTAGGACATCCCCTGCTGCAAATGAGGATGTTATTGTGCCTAACTCGCTATTGGCGCCCACAAGACCTCCAACAGACCAGGTCCAGTTCACAACTCCAGTCACCTTTCCCGTGGCAATCGAATCGTAGATCGGACCGGTGTTGCGTCCCACAAGACCTCCAATTACACCGAATTGAAAACCTGTCCCGATAGTATCTCCATGGGATTGACAATTGACCACAGTGCCACGAAGATTCTCCCCTGCTAGACCGCCGACGAAGTCCTCACCGATAGTGACGACATATGATGTGCAATTGGAGATGGAGCCTTCCTTATTGATACCAACAAAGCCACCAACACTATCTATCCCTTCCACTGTTCCATCGGCTCTGGAATTAAAGATTGACCCATTGTTATATCCAACAAGACCACCGACATAGCTCTCTTCAGAACTAGTTCCGATCGTAATTCCATTGGATCGACAATTGACTATCGTGCCTCCATTATTCTCTCCTGCGAGTCCACCAACGATTTCTTCTCCGATAGTTATGACCGATGCATTACAATTGGATAAAGAACCTTCATTATTTTGTCCAATGAGTCCACCCACGCTCTGTGGTCCATTTACCCTCCCATCGGCTTGAGAATTTATGACCGACCCAGAATTACTCCCTAACAGACCACCAACAAATTTCCAACCGGTGGTGTTTGCCCAAGCATAGCAGTTGGTCACCGTGCCTCCAGAAACGAATCCCCCTATACCGCCGATATGGGACCAACCAGAGATATTTCCTGAGAAACAGGAACGAGATACTAGAGCAGAACTTGAACCGACTATCCCTCCAACTTGTTCATAGCCTTCAATGTTCCCGTCTACCTTAATATTTAAGATTGAACCATAGTTAATTCCTATAGCTCCTCCAACGATCCATCCCCCAAAGACATTTCCATAGAAAGTGCAATTGTCCACAAATCCTATATTATTCCCAACAATACCACCCACCTTTCCTTTGGTCAAGCCAATTTCTCCGACCCATGTCACATTTCCGCAGTAATTAGATCTGGATATTGAACCTTCATTAGTTCCAACGATCCCACCGATATTTCCATGATAACTGGGCTTTCCAGTTACTTTTCCTGAGACATTAGAATCAATCACCTTACCCCTATTATAACCGATAAGCCCACCGATGTCATCCCCTGAATTTAAAGTAATTTCGACCAGATTCAGATTTTTTATCTTGCTCTCAGTTCCAGAATATCCTATCAATCCGATATTCAACACATTAGGCCAGTTGATCACAAGTCCTGTAATATTGTATCCCCGACCATCAAGACTGCCATTGAATTCTGCTGAATAGTGTCCTATCGGGCTAAACCCCCCACCATAGTTCCATGTCTTTGTCACTGAAGCGTTGATATCGTTCTTCAAAATATAATGCGCAGAAAGGTCGTCATTCATTGCTTGCAGGTCCCAAACATCTTCGATAACATAAGGATTGTCAAGAGTTCCGTTTCCCCCCCCGAAAGAACCATCTTTACATTCTGCTTCTATTGACCATGTTATTGGGAATATTGAAAGTATGATGATCTGGATGGTGAACACTACAATCATAGCCTCTTTATTCATCTCTCTCCAACTCCGTATCCATATCCAATCCTTTCTCCGGTACAGGCTCGAGGGATAGTCCTTTTTTCCGAAAGAGGATGAAGAGGACGGTCCCGAGTATTAGAACCACTATGACCGCAAGAACGATGATAAGAATTATGTATTGATTATCCTCTTTTTCATCCTCTTTTATAATCGGATGATCCGTAAGGTCAAGCTCCACAACCTCCAAGGGCTTGACGTAGGAACTCCCGGATATGCTCTTGTAACCTTCCTTCGATATGGTCCAGTTGAAGTTGCCGTGGAACACCACAAGCGAGAACGAGCCGTTGGCTTTTGTTGTTGTTGAATATATCTGCCCGTTCGATATTGTTATCTTCACATTAGCCCCTTCGACCGGGTTCCCTTTCAGGTCATTGACAGTTCCCTTTACTATACCGGTGTCAATGACCGTGATCACAATTATATCCTTTCCTGAATTAACGTACGCATCATGAACAGTAAGTTCGCCCTCGTATGTTCCTGCCTTGTCGAACTTAAACTCGATAATAGATCCCTCTAAGATTATCTCTTCGCCACCATAA